>CALMCS010000125.1 GCA_937862875.1 uncultured Comamonadaceae bacterium | reverse complement strand
GTTCGTATTCAGCCGAAGCGGCGTCCTGGTTCAGCGGGAAGATCTTGATCGACTTCAGATCGGGCAGCGTCGTGAGCTTGGAGACCTGGATGTCGGTGCGTGTCGGGCGGCGGAAATTCTTGGTGAGTTCGGCCTCCTGCACTTCCTTGCTCATGAGCGCGTTGTACAGCGTCTTGGCGGCGTCCATGTTCTTCGCGCCCTTCACGATGAACATGCCTTCAGGCGCGAGGTAGCTGCCTTCCGCAGGGTAGACCAGCTTGATCTCTTTCTGACCACCGGCCACGTATTCCTGCGCCGCGTATTCGATCGTCAGACCGACCGGGTATTCGCCCGCCGCCACGCCCTTGTAGGTGGTGCCGGAAGACGAAGTCACTACTGCGTTGGCGGCGATCTTTTCCAGTCCGTCCTTGCCGAATTGCTTGAGCAGACCATAGACCAGCATGTAGGCCGTGGCACTCTTGCTCGGATCGGTGATGGCGAACTTGCCTTTCCACTCGGGCTTCATCAGGTCGGACCAGGTCTTGGGCGCAGCGTTGCCCTTGAGCTGGCGCTCGTTGACCATCATGACCATCACGTGCACGTTTGTGCCGACCCACAGGTCGTTCGGGCCGCGGAACTCTGCCGGAATGGCGTCGGTGCCCGGTGCCTTGTACGGCTGGAGCAGGTCCTTGTACGCACCCAGGGTGCCGAAACCACCGCTCCATAGCACGTCGCCGCGTGGGTTCTTGGATTCGGCCTGGATGCGCTTCATCAGCGAACCCGTGCCGCCCGTGACCTGTTGCACCTTCAGGTTGGGCTGAGTCTTCTTCACCACGTCGAGCGCGGTTTCGATGGTCTCGGTATTGTTCGACGAATACAGCACCACGGTCTGTGCATGGGCCATGGTGGCCACCATGCCTACAGCGGCGAGAGTGGTTTGCAGAAGGGCTTTGAGTTTCATGGGGCCTCGCTCCGGGTTGGGTTGGAAATCAAAAAAGTGGAATGAACGGGCGCGTCACTTGCTCGAGAACAGGTTGACGCGGAACACCTTGATCGACACAAAAATGGGCACGAGAATGATGGTCACCAGCGCGGCACCATAGGCCGACGCCAGACCCAGTCGCCCACCATCGACCTGTCGGAAGATGGCAATCGGCATGGTCTCCAGACCGCCGCTGTAGACCACCACCGACGCCGACAACTCGGAGATCGTGGTCACCCACATCAGAATGCCGGCCGAGATCAGCGAGGCCTTCATCGCCGGCAGAATCACCTTGAAAAAGGTCATCAGCGGCGACACGCCCAGGCTGATCGACGCTTCCTCGATCGAGTCCGGAATATTGAACAGCGTCGAGGTCGCATTGCGCACCGCAAACGGCAGGCGGCGCACGGCGTAGGCCAGCACCATGATTCCCGATGTGCCGGCCAGCACCAGCCAGCCGGTGTTGAAGGTCTGCACCAAAGCGATACCCAGCACCGTGCCCGAGATGGTCAGCGGCAGCACGACGATGTAGTCGAGCAACTGCGTCGCCGCGTTGCGCTTCTTGATCGTGAGGTAACTCACCAACACGGCGAATGCGACGCCGACCAGCGTGGCCACCGACGAGAACTTGAGCGAGTTGATGATCGGCTCGGGTGCGTTGTGGATGGCGCGGGTCAGGCTGTCGAGCGACCAGGTGCCCCATTTCATGACCGGGCCGCTGGTCGCGGTGAACGCGCCAATGAAGACCACGATCAACGGCAGCAGGGACGCGAGCACGATCACGCCCACCGAGCTGGTGAACAGCGCCGAGGCCCACGAACGCACGCGCTCCGGTGCCGGTGCGCGGCCCTGGGTCATGGTGTAGATCTTGCGTTCGACCACGCGCTTTTGCACGAACAGCACCAGCGCCACAATCGCAATCGACACCACGGACATCGCGCTTTGCAGCGCCGGGCTGCCGCCCATCTCGCTCACGAAGGTGTTGTAGGTCATCACCGAGAGCAGTGGCACGCGGCTGCCGAGCAGCATCGAGAGTGCGAAGTTGCCCACCACCAGCGTGAAGACGACCAGTGCATTCACCAGCACGGCGGGCAGCATCACGGGCACCAGCACGCGCCACTTGGTGACGAGGGGCGAGGTGCCGAGGCTCAGGCCCGCTTCTTCGAGTTGACCGTCGAATCCGCGCAGCGCCGCCAGCACACCCAGATAGATGTAGGTGTAGTAGACCAGCGTCATCGAGAACACCATGCCGGTCCAGCCGTAGAACGACGGCAGCTCGATGCCGCGATCGGCAAAGAAGTTGGTCAGCAGACCGTTATTGCCGAGCACCAGCAGCCACGATTGGCCGACGATGATTTCCGGAATCACGATGGTGAGCACCGGCAGCACGGCCACCAGATTCTTGAGCGGAAACTCGTAGCGCGCCACCATGTAGGCGAACGGAACGCCGACCAGCACCGTGCAGAACGTGACGCTGAAGCCGAGGATCAGCGTGTTCCAGAACGCCTCCACATATTGGCTGTCGTTGAGCAGCGAGATGAAGGCTTGCAGCGAGTAACCGCCGTCGTCGCCCAACACGCTGTTGCTGAACAGAATGGCCAGCGGGTAGAGCACGAAGAAACCCGTGAGCAGCAGACAGACAACGGTGAGGAATCCCCAGGGCCACCATTTGATTTTCATGATGTGCGCTCCGCTCAGGCCGCCACGACGCGGCAGTCGACAGGCACCAGCACCTGCACGTTGTCGCCCGCATGGAAGTCGGCCACGGTGTTGCCCGCGTGCAGTTCGACGCGAATCTCGGGACCATTTTCCAGCTGGATGCGATACGCGGTCTTGAAGCCCAGGTACTGACGGCGCAGCACCTGTCCCAGCACGGCGTTCGGCACATGCGGCGCGGGGGCCATCAGCGACAGGTCCTCGGGGCGCGCGATCAGCACGCCTTCTGGGCCAATCGGGCTGCCATCGGTCACGCCGTCGAGTGTGCGGCCTGCGAGCTGGTAACGCACATGGGCGGCGTCACTGGAACCGGCGGGCTGGGTGCTGACCGGCACCACGTTGGCCGAGCCGATGAAGTCGGCCACATAGGCGTTGACGGGCGTGCCGTAGAGTTCTTCGGGCGTGCCCAATTGCGCGATGCGTCCGCGGTCCATGATCGCGATGCGATCCGACATGGCGAGCGCTTCTTCCTGATCGTGCGTGACGAACACGGTGGTGATGCCGGCTTCGCGCACGAGGTCGAGAATCACGTCGCGCATCTGCAGGCGCATCTTGGCGTCGAGGTTGGACAGCGGCTCATCCATGAGCAGCACGCGCGGGCGAATCACCAGCGCGCGGGCCAGGGCCACGCGTTGGCGCTGGCCGCCGCTCATCTGCGCGGGGTAGCGGTCTGCCAGGGCGGCAAGGCCTACCTTGTCGAGCGCTTCGTTGACTCGGCGCGTGATCTCGGGCTTGGCGACCTTGCGGGCGCGCAGACCATAGGCCACGTTGTCGAATGCGGATTTGTCGGGGAACAGTGCATAGTCCTGGAACACCATGCCGATGTCTCGGTGGTGCGTGGACACGCGGGTGACGTCGTCCTTGTCGAACAGGAGCTTGCCCTGGTCGGGGTCGTAGAACCCGGCGATGCAGCGCAGCAAGGTCGTCTTGCCGCAACCGCTGGGCCCGAGCAGCGTGTAGAACGCGCCGTCCGGAATATGCAATGAAAGATTCTGCAGCACGGTGTTGCCACCGAACTGTTTGACGATGCCGTCGATTGTGATGGATGCCATGTTCGCGCTTAGTACGGGCTTATTGCGGGCTTGTGCAGAAATCGGAAGAGATCGGCCCCGCAAATCGATCATAGGAAAACGCCTACAGGTCGGCCAGCGCTATTTTTTGGTGTCAGCTGTTAGTTTTTCTTATGGCTGCGTCCACTAAGATGTGTCACGGTTTTGTCATTTGTCACAACGACCGGGTAAACCCTCGTTTTTGAATCAATGCCGGATTGGATCGTACTGTTCACATCGTTCGTATCGGTTGGCGACGTGTTCGCGGCGGACGCGCGCGCGCAAGTGGCCGAGCCGCGCGTTCACGTTCACTCACTCGCCACTCCAGCCCGTCAAACCCCTGCACACCCTGCACAGGCCCGCTGAGCCATGGTGAAGCGCGCGCTGCCTCCGCTCAAAACCCTGCGTGCGTTTGAAGCCGCAGCGCGGCTGGCCAACTTCACGGCGGCGGCCGACGAACTGAGCATCACCCACAGCGCCGTCAGCCAACAGATTCGCCTGCTCGAAGACTATCTGGCCCAGCCGCTGTTTGCGCGCGAGGCGCGTGGCGTGGTGCTGCTGCCGCACGCGCGCGATTATTTTCTGGAGGTGCAGGCCTGCCTCGACCGCATCTCCACCGCCACGCTCACGCTGAAGTCACCGGGCGCGCCGCGCATTCTGCGGGTCTGCACGACACCGTCTCTCGCGATGAAATGGCTGATCCCGCGACTCGCCGATTTTCAGGATTGGGAGCCCGGCGTGGAGGTGCAACTCTCGACGGTCAACAGCCGCTTCATCGAGCAGGCCAACGCCTCGAACGATGTAGTGATTCTGCGCGCTCCGCTGCAGCGCCCGGAGCACACCTGCGTTCGATTTCTCGACGACTATCTGCTGCCCGTGGCCTCGCCGCGCTTCATCGAACGCCAGGGCTTTCGCAAGCCCGCGGACTGCCTCGGTCGCCCGCTGCTCCAGGTGCAGGGCTGCATGGATGACTGGCCGCACTGGTTTGGACTGGCGGGGCTGCAGGTGCCATCGCAGTTGCCGGGCCCCGTGTTCGACCACCATTTCTTGAGCGCACAGGCGGCGATGAACGATCTGGGCGTGGCGCTGGCACCGTGGTGTCTGGTGGAAGACGATATTCAGAGCGGCCGCTTGCAGCCGCTGTTCGAACAACCGCGTTTGACCGGAGCCGGTCTGTACGCGCTTTATAAAACCGACAACCCAGTCACCACCACCGCCAAGCGGTTCGTGGACTGGTTGCACGCTGCGACGCAGAAGGATGTGCAGGCATGACCCTGACGAGAGACTGTAATGGGGATGGCAGGGATGGCGAACTGGTCGAGCAATCCAGCGGACTGTGGACGCGCGGCGTGCCCAGAGCCGCCTTGTCGTGGTCGGATTTTCGGCTGATCGCCTTTGACATGGACTCGACCCTCATCGCCTCCGAAACGGTGGATGAGCTGGCGACGCTGGCCGGTTGCAAGGCCCAGATCGAAGCGATGACGCATGCGGCGATGAGCGGTCAGAACGTGGATTTTGCCGAGAACCTGCGCGCCCGCATGGCGTTGCTCAAGGGCGTTCCCGAATCCCTGTTGGCCAAGGTGCGCGATGAGCACATGCCGCTGACCGCCGGCTGCGAAGCATTGCTGAGCGCCTGCAAGCGCCACGGCCTGCGCTGTATCCTGATCTCCGGCGGATTCACCTATCTGGCCGACTCGCTTACCGCGCGTCTGGGAATGGACGAGATTCACGCCAACCACCTGGAAATAGAGGCAGGGCAGCTCACGGGACGGGTACTCGCTCAACCCGGTCACGCGTTTGTCGACGCCGAAGGCAAGAGCCAGCGCCTGCTCGACGCCTGTGCGCGGCTGGGTATTTCCGCGGAGCAGGCGATTGCCGTGGGCGACGGGGCCAACGATGTGCCGATGCTGCGCGCGGCCGGACTAGCGGTGGCGTTTCACTCCAAACCGCTGGTGCGCGAACACGCCGATGTGGTGATTGCCGAGGGCGGGCTGGACCGCTTGCTGGAGCTGTTCGGCGAAGCCTGAATCACATCCACAGCGCACGCCAGAGCATGCGCGGCGTGTCCAGCTTGGTGATGGTCTTGCGCTCGGTGAGACTGCCGCCATCGAGAGCCTCGACCTTGTCCAGAATGCGCAGACCGCCTTGCACGACGAGCCGCAACTCCCAGCCAATGCGGCCCTTGAGTTGATGCACCAGCGGTGCGCCGGAGACCATCAACGCGCGCGCCCACGCGGCGTTGTGCATGACCAGTTGATCGGTGCTCGGGTCGCGTTTCAACTGTGCGAGCGTGGTGCGCGGCACCTTGAACTGGGCGCAATCCGCATCGGTCAGGTAGTGTCTTGTGCGCGGAATGTCGACGCTCAGGTCCTGCCAGAAGTTGATCAGCTGCAGGGCGGAGCAGATCGCATCGCTTTGAACCAATGAGCGTGCGTCGTTGATGCCGTAGAGGTGCAGCAGCAGGCGGCCGACCGGATTGGCCGAGCGGCGGCAGTAATCGAGCAACTCTTCGCGCGTGGCGTAGGTGCGCCCCTCCTGTGTGTAGACGATGTCTTGCATGAACGCGTCCAGCAGGTCGTCGAGCAGCGGCACCGGCAAGGCCTTTTCCCGAATCACCCGCTGCAACGGGCCAAACACGTTGGCCCAGCGTGGGCTTGGCGCATTTCCCGATGCCACGTTCTGGAGTTCTGCGCGATAGTCCTGCAAGTCCTGCAGGCGTTGTTCGGGCGTCACGTCGCCTTCGTCGGCCAAATCATCGGCCGTGCGCGCAAAAGCGTAGATGGCCGCAATCGGCTGGCGCAGGTGTGGTGGACACAACAGTGACGCGACTGGAAAATTTTCGTAGTGCGTCACCGCTTCGGCGGTGGTCGGCGCGGGGCCGGTCGTCGGGGAAATGGGGGGTTGTGGCTGATTCACCCCTCCATTGTCGCGCTTGACAAGCGGGGACCACCTCAAATAGATTACTAACCAGTCAGTCATTAATTTTATTTGGATGTTGCCATGAGCACATGCATCGGTTTGAATATTCCGGTTGAGTCAGCAACCTCTGCCGCAGCGCCCCGCAACGGGGCGTTTTTGTGGGCGCGCCGGTCGACGCTGTCCGTCGCGGTCGCCATGATCGCGGCCATGGCACTGGTCGGCTGCTCGCCGAAAACGCCGGAGCCCGAGCCGATTCGTGCGGTGAAGCTGCTCACGGTGGGAGCCGAGCCCCTGCATGCGCGGCTCGAATATTCGGCCGAGGTGCGCGCGCGCGTCGAGTCCCGCCTGGGATTCCGCGTGCCGGGCAAGATCGTGCAGCGGCAGGCCGAGCTGGGCCAGCGTGTGCAGGCCGGCCAGGTGCTGGCGCAGCTGGATGCGCGGGACTACCAACTCTCGACCCAGGCCGCACAGGCCCAGGTGAGCGCGGCCAAGACGCAGCGCGATCTCGCGGCGGCGGACTTCAAGCGCTACGAAAAGCTCAAGCAACAGAATTTCATCAGCGGTGCCGAACTGGAGCGCCGCGAGGCCTCGGTCAAGGCGGCGCAGGCGTCGCTCGATCAGGCCAACGCACAACTGGCCGCGCAGGGCAATCAGGCCAGCTACACCCGATTGGTGGCCGATGTGTCTGGTGTGATCACCAGCATCGACGCGGAGCCGGGGCAGGTGGTGTCGGCCGGCACTCCCGTGGTGCGCATTGCCCAGGATGGCCTGCGTGACGCGGTGTTCTCGGTGCCGGAAGACAAGGTGGCGTATCTGAAGGTCGGGCAGGAGGTGGCCATTCGGCCCTGGTCCGAGGGTGCGAATTTGAAGGGCAAGGTCCGTGAAGTGGCGGCCAGCGCCGATCCCGTGACGCGCACCTTCATGGTCAAGGTCGCGATGGAGGGGGCCGAGGTGCCTCCGCTGGGTGCCACGGTCTATGTGGAGCCGGCCGCGTTCAATCTCAGCGGCGTGGCCGCCTTGACCCTGCCAACCACGGCGCTGCGCCAGGAAGGCGGCCAATCGGCCGTGTGGGTCTACGACGCGGCTACCAGCACGGTGCGCTCGCAGCCCGTGCAAGTGGCCACGGCAGACGGTAACGAGGCCGTCATTGCGGGTGGATTGCAACCTGGAATGCAGGTGGTGGCCACCGGCGTGCACGTGTTGGCTCCGGGCCAGAAGGTCACGATCTATCAGCCGAAGTCTTCGACGCAGAAGATGGCCGTGCCGCCTGCTGCTGCACCGGCTGCGCCCGCAGCTTCGGCGGCATCGGCTGCGGCCAGTCAGTAACGATCAGGGGCTCGCGCATGTCTACAGAAAACCCGACCCCGGACGTTCCGGAAAAGCAGCATTTCAACCTCTCGAAATGGGCGCTCGAACACGCGGCGCTCACGCGCTATCTGATGGTGGTGCTGATGCTGCTGGGCTTTGCCGCCTACTTCCAGCTCGGCCAGGACGAAGACCCGCCGTTCACGTTCCGCGCGATGGTGGTGCGCACCTACTGGCCCGGCGCGACCGCGCAACAAGTGGCCGAGCAGGTCACCGACAAGATCGAACGCACGCTGCAGGAAGTGCCGTATGCGGACAAGATCCGCAGCTATTCCAAACCGGGCGAGTCGCAGATCGTCTTCGAGATCAAGGACTCCTCCAAGCCCGCGGAGGTCGCCAACGTCTGGTACACGGTGCGCAAGAAGATTGGCGACATGCGCTACACCTTGCCCGGCAATATCCAGGGGCCGTTCTTCAACGATGACTTCGGCGACGTGTTCGGTGTGATCTACGCGCTGCACGGCGATGGCTACAGCTACGCCGAGCTCAAGGACTTCGCCGACGAGGCACGCCAGCAGTTGCTGCGCGTGAAGGACGTTGCCAAGGTCGAGCAATTCGGCGTGCAGGACGAGAAGATCTGGGTCGAGGTTTCGCAAAAGCGCCTCGCGCAGATGGGGCTGGATTTCAACAGCGTGCTGCAGCAATTGGGCGCGCAGAACGCGGTCGAAAGTGCCGGCGCGGTCAACACGCCGCAGGACGTGGTGCAGGTGCGCGTGGGCGGCCAGTTCACCAGCGTCGAGCAACTGCGTGAGATGCCGATTCGCGGCGGCAGCGGCAGTCAGATTCGTCTGGGCGACATCGCCCAGGTGCATCGCGGCTATGTCGATCCGGCCACGGTGAAGATGCGCTTCGATGGGCACGAGGTGATCGGTCTCGGCATCTCCATGACCAAGGGCGGCGACATCATCGCGCTCGGCAAGGCGCTGCGTGCGGCGGCCGACAAGATTCAGCACACGCTGCCTGCAGGTGTGAATTTCGATCAGGTCCAGGACCAACCCGCATCGGTGGCGAGTTCGGTGAACGAGTTCGTCAAGGTGCTGATCGAGGCCGTGGTGATCGTGCTGGCGGTGAGCTTCATCGCGCTGGGCCTGCACAAGGGCGGGCGCTTCGGCTGGTACATCGACTACCGCCCCGGTCTGGTGGTGGCGATCTCGATTCCGTTGGTGCTGGCAGTCACTTTTCTGGCCATGGATTACTTCGGCATCGGGCTGCACAAGGTGTCGCTCGGCTCGCTGATCATTGCACTCGGCCTGCTCGTGGATGACGCGATCATTGCGGTCGAGATGATGGTGCGCAAGATGGAGGAGGGCTACGACAAGGTACGTGCCGCCACCTTCGCCTACGACGTCACCGCCAAGCCCATGCTGACCGGCACGCTGATCACGGCCGCTGGCTTTCTGCCGATCGGCATCGCCAAGTCGGTGACCGGCGAATACACGTTCGCGATCTTTGCGGTCACGGTCATCGCGCTGGTGCTGTCGTGGCTGGTGTCGGTGTATTTTGTGCCGTATCTCGGCACCTTGCTGCTCAAGGTAAAGCCGCACGACCCGAATGCGCCGCCGCATGAGCTGTTCGATTCACCGTTCTACATGCGCTTTCGAAAAGCGGTGGGCTGGTGCGTGGACCACCGCTGGATCACGATCGCCGCCACGGTGGCGATCTTCGGTCTGGGCATCGTGGGCATGGGCAAGGTGCAGCAGCAGTTCTTCCCGGACTCCAATCGCCCGGAAATCATCGTGGATCTCTGGTTCCCGGAAGGCACGTCCTTTGCTGCGAACGAGGAAGTGGCCAAGCGCGCCGAGCAGCGTTTCATGGAGATGGATGGCGTCGTCAACGTGGCCACGTGGATTGGCACGGGCACGCCGCGTTTCTACCTGCCGCTTGATCAGGTGTTCCCGCAGACCAACGTGTCGCAGTTCATCGTGCTCGCCACCGATTTGAAGGTGCGCGAGAAGATTCGCATCGCCTTGCCAAAGATTCTGGCCGAGGAATTCCCCGAGGCCCGTGGCCGCGTGAAGCTGCTGCCAAGCGGTCCGCCGGTTCCGTATCCCGTGCAGTTCCGGGTGGTGGGGAGCAATCCCGAGCACCTGCGCACCCGCGCCGACGAAGTCAAGGCGGTTGTGCGCACCAACCCCAATATGGTCGGCGTGAACGACAACTGGAACGAGTCCGTGAAGGTCGTCAAGCTCGAGGTCGACCAGGCCAAGGCGCGCGCGCTGGGCGTCACCAGCCAGGCGATTGCACAGGCCGCGCGCACCATGTTCACCGGCACCAACATTGGTCAGTACCGCGAGAACGACAAGCTCATCGAGATCGTGCTGCGCCAGTCCCCGGACGAGCGCGAAGCCATCTCCGACATCGCCAACGCCTACCTGCCCACGGCCAGCGGCAAGTCGATCCCGCTCACGCAGATCGCCAAGCCGGTGTTCAGTTGGGAGCCGGGCGTGATGTGGCGCTGGAACCGCGACTATGCGATCACCGTTCAGGGCGACATCAGCGAAGGTCTGCAGGGCGCAACGGTCACCGCGCAATTGCTCCCCGCACTCCAGCAGCTCGAAGCGAAGTGGAAAGAGCAGGGCGACAACGGCGTACAGATCCAGGTGGCCGGTGCCGTCGAGGAAAGCAGCAAGGGCTCGGCCTCGATCATCGCGGGCGTGCCGATCATGCTGTTCGCCGTGTTCACGCTGCTGATGCTGCAGCTGCACAGCTTCAGCCGCTCGGTGCTGGTGTTCCTCACCGGCCCGCTCGGCATCGCGGGTGTGGCGGCGGCGCTGCTGCTGCTCAACCGGCCGTTTGGCTTTGTGGCGCTGCTCGGCGTGATTGCGCTCATGGGCATGATTCAGCGCAACTCGGTGATCCTGATCGACCAGATCGAACTCGATCGCGCCCGAGGCGTGGAGCCGCGCACGGCGATCATCGAATCCACCGTGCGCCGCATGCGCCCGATCGTACTGACCGCAGCCGCCGCCGTGCTGGCCATGATCCCGCTGTCCCGCAGCGTGTTCTGGGGCCCGATGGCGGTGGCCATCATGGGCGGACTGATCGTGGCGACGGTGCTGACTTTGCTGGCCCTGCCTGCGATGTACGCCGCATGGTTCCGGGTTCACAAACCCCAGACGGAGTAAGAACGCAGGACTCGGCGGCGAAAACCGCCGAAACTCCGGCTAGAATTGCGGATTCGACTGAACGCTGGCCTCCATGGGCTGGCGAGGTCAGAAAACATAAATAAACCGCGCGGGTGGCGAAATTGGTAGACGCACCAGGTTTAGGTCCTGACGGTGGCA
>CALMCS010000124.1 GCA_937862875.1 uncultured Comamonadaceae bacterium | reverse complement strand
GCCGCCATTTGCAGAATCGACGGTTCGGAGTACAGGCCCGTCGCGCTGAAGGCCACCGCCCGAGTGATGCCGCTCAACAGAATCAAGACGGAAATCGTGGCTCTGAATTGATCGACATCGGGCAAGCGCCGCGAAAGATAGATCGTGTAGATCGGGCCACCAGTGCCAAACAATGCGCTGAAAACGCCCCCGAAAGTTCCGAACGGCATCGACCATCGGGCACTCAACGGTCGGCTCTGTGCAGCATCCGAAGACAATAGATTGCGCGCACACATCAACAGCACAAATACGCCCAGGGCAATCAACGGCCACTTTGGCGGTAACTGGCTCAACAAGGTCACACCAAGCGCCACACCCAGCAAGAGCCACGGCAGCATGCGCACCAATTCGGGCCTCGACACCTTGCGCCAATTCTTGCCCCCCACCAGCGAGGTGCAGACCAAATCAAAGAGCACGACCAACGGCACCGCAAAGTGCAATGGCATGAGTTGAACCAGCACGGGTACCGCCACGATCGCAGCACCGAACCCGGTCATGCCAAACACCATGTAGGCGACAAAGATGATGGGCGCCGCCAATGCAGCCACTTCGAATTGCATGAATGTCTACTCCTCAACCACGCGGCTTCTCTGACAACCCCACCAGGCAGGGCAAGGAGAGACGAACGGCCTCGCCCTCCCCAACGCCAATGGGCCGCAGCTCAATTGGCTGTGATCTTTTTCTTTTCCACCAGTATCTTCCACTTCGCGGATTCGGTGGAAATCTCCTGCTTGAGCGCAGCGGGCGCGACTACCGACGCGTACATGCCCTGGTCATCCAGATAGCGCTTCATCGCCGGCTGTGTCACCGCGTCCTTGACGCCTGCGAGCAGTTTATCCACCACAGGCTTCGGTGTACCGGCCGGTGCGAGCAGAGCAAACCAACCGGTGTATTCAAACCCGGGAAGCCCATCCTCGGCCGTCGTCGGCACATCGGGCAATAGAGGCGATCGCTCCGTACCCGTCACCGACAGCGCGCGTACGCGCCCGCCCTTGAGCAGCGGTGAAATGGCATTGATATTGGCAACCGCCATTTGCACCACCCCAGCCATCAGGTCCGCGTACGCTGGCCCTTCGCCCTTGTAGGGAACGTGAAGAATCTGAATGTCGCCGGTGTCGCCAAAGTACTCACCTGCCATGTGCGTTTGGGACCCCACGCCCGCCGATGCGAAATTGAGTGTTGCCGGTTTGGACTTCGCGTAGGCGATCAACTCGCGGGTGTTTTTCACCGGCAATTCGGAATTGACGGTCACCACCATCGGCCCACTCGCCACCTTCGCAATCGGCTCAAAACTGGCGAGCGAATAGCCAGGCTTCTTGTAGATGAACTGGTTGACGGTGAACATGCTCCCGGACGCGAGCACCAACGTATACCCGTCGGCCGGTGAATTCGCAACCGACTGAGCACCGATGCCGCCTCCGGCACCGGGCTTGTTGTCGACGATGACGGTTTGCTTCAAGCTCTTTCCGAGCTCCACCGCAAGCGCTCTCCCCAAGAGGTCCGTGGCACCACCGGCGGAAAATGGAATCACGATCTTGATCACCTTTTCCGAGGGCCATTCGGCGTGTGCCGTACCGACCAGCAACGGGCCGAGCAGCAGACTGCCCAGCAGTATGTTCAGCGTCTTGCGCCGGACCGAGAATTTTTGCAGGGATGCTTTCATCGTTGTCTCCTTGTTGGAACATGGATCTTCTTCAAAATCGCTCGCGCAACTCCACCCCTCGACCTCTGTGGGCCGATCTTTCATTCACGCGTCAATGGTTCTGAGGGGGACTAAGCCGTCCCGTGTTCAGGCATTTCGGAGGTACAGCTCACTGCTCGAAGCGCCTCCAGAAGTACCTGCGAAAGATGTGCTCTGGGGTTCTCGGTAGGCACCAGGATCCCCAGGCGACGTGTCACCGGCGGAGCTCCAAAGGGCAACACCCTTACCGTGGAGGGAAACTCGTTCTTCACTCCGCGCGCCGGAACGACCGATGCGCCCAAACCGTTCGCGACCATGGCAATCACGCCCTCCAGGTTGTCGATTTCCATCGCCGAACGAACGGTGATCTTTCTTCGGACAATCTCTTCCTGCACTAGATTGCCGACGCGCGCCGATCGGTTGAAACGCACGTATGGCGTA
>CALMCS010000123.1 GCA_937862875.1 uncultured Comamonadaceae bacterium | reverse complement strand
GCTCGATGATGTACTGCACGTTCGCCACGCTGTTCATCGCGCAGGCCTACGACATTCATCTGCCCCTCAGCACACAGATCACCATGTTGTTGATTCTGATGTTGACCTCCAAGGGCATGGCCGGCGTGCCGCGTGCATCGCTGGTGGTGATTGCGGCCACACTCAATCAGTTCAATATTCCCGAGGCCGGCCTGCTGCTGATTCTGGGCGTGGACACCTTCCTCGACATGGGCCGCAGCGCCACCAACGCGGTCGGCAATTCGATTGCGTCTGCGGTCGTTGCCAAGTGGGAAGGCGAGCTGTTGCCCGAAGCGGAAGCCGATGCGCTGGCCCGCAAGCTCGATGCCGAAGCGGACAAGCCCGCTCACGCGTTGCCAACCCCTGACGTGGCTGTGGCCTGAGCGCCGGGTGCCTTCATGCGCAGTTCCACCATGAACTCAACTCGACACCTGGTGCGACGCATCGCCTTGACGGCGCTGGTGGCTGGAGCCTGCAGCGCCGCGCAGGCGCAGGGTGAATCCGCCACCTCGATCTACAACCAGAGCGGCCTCGATGCCTCTTCGTTCGTGCTCTCCGGCACCTTGGCCAAGGTGCAGCGCGAAGGGCGAGTCACGGTGGCGTATCGCGAAAGCTCGATACCGTTCTCGTACCTGGATGTGCGCGGCAAACCCATTGGCTACTCTCTCGAGTTGTGCAAATCGCTGGTGCAGGCGATGTCGGTAGCGGTGCACAAACCGTTGGAAATTCAGTGGGTGCCGGTGACCTCGGCGACGCGCTTTGAAGCCATTACCTCCGGCAAGGCCGATCTGGAGTGCGGCTCCACCACCAACAATCTGGAGCGCCAGAAGTTGGTCGCGTTCTCTCCCACGTTCTTTGTCGCCGGCACCAAGCTGTTGGTGCAGAAGACATCGGCGGTCAAGGACTACCGCACGCTGACCGGCAAGAAGGTGGCCGTGACCGCGGGAACCACCAACGAGAAGACCATGCGCGATCTGAGCGAACGCTTTCAGCTGGGGCTGCAGTTCGACGTGATGCGCGATCACGGTGAATCGTTTGCGCAGGTGGCGAGCGGTGCCGACGAGGCGTTTGCGATGGACGACGTGCTGCTCTACGGCTTCATCGCCAAGACGCCGGGTGGGCGCGCCAAGTTCATGGTGGTGGGCGACTTTCTGTCGTACGACCCGTATGGAATCATGTATCGCAAGGACGATCCGGCGATGACCAAATTGGTCACCCGCACGTTTCAGCAGATGGCTGCGGACGGCGAGATCGAACGCCAGTACCGCCGCTGGTTCCTGCGCAAACTGCCGAGCGGCGAAACGCTGAACCTGCCCATGAGCCAGCAGCTGGAGACGATTCTGGAGAGCCTTGCGGGGACGCAGACGCAGTAGCTAGCGGAGCCGTTGTGGCCTGTGTTGTCGCATTTGTTTCCGTGCGTTGCAGAAACAAGGCTTTACGACGGTTGTCATGAAGTGCTCCAAGAATGGGGTGGTTGCCGAAGGCGATCACCCCTTATTTTTTGGAGAATCTGCATGCCCATTTTGAAGAACACACTGAACCCTTTCTCCGCAGCCCGGACTTCTCTGGCGATCGCGACCTTTGCTCTGGTCACTGCGGGCACCCTGTGCGTGGCGGGGCCCGCAGGTGCCGCGCAGACATGCTCCAGCACGATCAGCAACAGCACGGTGCCGGGCGACGTAGTGGTGTCGGGACGTTGTGTGATTTCTGGCAGCACGGTGGAGGGCGGCGTGTCCGTTCAGCCGGGCGCAACGCTGGTGGTGGTCAACAGCTCAGTTCAGGGCGCAGTGAAGGGCGAGCAGCCCAAAGAGATCGAAATCAAAGGCTCGAATCTAGACAAGGGAATCAGCATTGCGGGCGGGATTGACGTGCTGAAACTCATCAGCAGCACGGTGGATGGAGGCGACGTGACCGCCTCGGGTGCCAAGTCGGTGGTGATCGTGCAATCCAGCCTTCTGGGTGGACTCGTGCTCAAGGATGACAGTCGCCAGCTGTCGATTCGAGACTCCACGGTGGCCAAAGGCTTGAGTTGCAATCGCGGCATGAGCTACCAGGCCATTGGCAGCACGCTGCAAGGCAAGACGGGTTGCTAACCCAAGGCGGTGGCAAGGTGTTGTTTGGTGATCATGACTTAACCCGGGCTGTCATCAAAACATCATATTGACTCGCAATCATGGCGTTCGTTCTTAAAAAAAGCGCTCGCGCTTAACTACACCATGGACACCATCGCCGCCAATGGCTCTGCCCCTGTTCGCCCCAACGAGCCGGGAGGCGCAAGGCCCAAGCTCAATGGAAAACCGAGCGCAGCCACCATCGTTCTGTTCGTCGGCCTGCTGGCCATCGGATTGGCCTACGCGGCCTGGAGTCTCAACAACGACGTGATCGCCGCAGGGGTTGGCACCACCACCTATGTCTCGTTCATCCTGCTGGGCGTGGCGCTGTTGATTGCGCTGGGCTTCGAGTTCGTCAACGGCTTCCACGACACCGCGAATGCCGTCGCCACGGTGATCTACACGCACTCGCTCCAACCGGGTATTGCGGTGGTGTGGTCCGGGTTCTTCAACTTTTTGGGCGTGCTGTTTTCCAGCGGCGTGGTGGCCTTCGGCATCATCTCGTTGCTGCCGGTGGAGCTGATCCTGCAGGTGGGAACGGGCGCGGGTTTCGCGATGGTGTTTGCGCTGCTGATCGCGGCCATCGTCTGGAATCTGGGCACATGGTGGCTCGGGTTGCCGGCCTCTTCGTCGCACACGCTGGTGGGCTCGATCATCGGTGTGGGCATCGCCAACGCGCTGATGCATGGCCGTGACGGCACGAGCGGCGTGGACTGGGCGCAGGCCACCTCGGTGGGCAAGGCCTTGCTGATCTCGCCGATGGTGGGTTTCATCTGCTCGGCGCTGTTGCTGCTGGCCATGAAGGCGTTCATCAAGAATCGCACGCTGTATGAAGAGCCGAAAGAGGGCGCACCACCGCTGTGGATTCGCGCTTTGCTGATTTTCACCTGTACCGGTGTGTCGTTTGCCCACGGCTCCAACGACGGCCAAAAGGGCATGGGCCTGATCATGCTGATTCTGGTCGGCACCGTGCCCATGGCTTACGCGCTCAATCGCTCCATGCCCGAGAGCCATATGGCGCAGTTCGTGTCGATCTCGCAGGCCACGCACACGCAGTTGCTCAAGCAATCTCCGCTGACACCCCCCGCGACCGATGAGGCGGCGCGTTCCGTGATGTCGGACTTCATCCGCACCAAGGAAGCCACGCCCGACGTGATTCCCGCCTTGGCCACGCTGGCCGGCAGCATCGGCCAACAAGTGCAGGACCACGGTTCGCTGGCCAAGGTGCCCGCAGCGTCAGTGGCCAACGTGCGCAATGACATGTACCTGGCCTCCGAGGCGATTCGCATCATGCAGAAAACCGGTACACCGCAATTGAGTGCCGAAACGCAGGTGCAACTCAAGGAGTTCAAGGGCGAGGTCGATGCTGCCACCAAGTTCATTCCACTGTGGGTGAAGGTGAGCGTGGCGATTGCGCTGGGCCTCGGCACCATGGTCGGCTGGAAACGCATCGTCGTGACCGTGGGAGAAAAAATCGGCAAGACGCATCTGACCTACGCGCAGGGTGCGTCGGCCGAATTGGTGGCGATGGCGACGATTGGCGCGGCCGATATCTATGGTTTACCGGTCTCGACAACGCATGTGCTGTCGTCGGGTGTGGCGGGCACGATGGTCGCCAACGGCTCGGGGCTGCAGATGTCGACGCTGCGCAATTTGCTGATGGCCTGGGTGCTGACCTTGCCGGTCGCGATGCTGCTGTCCGGCAGCCTGTACTGGCTGTTCTCGCACGTGTTTTGAGTGGTAGAAGATGAACGCAGGCAGCGCTCGTCGCTGCGCATGCTCGCAGTGGGTTTCTGTACATGAATGAAGAATCAGCTTCTGTCCCTAAAACGACGGAACAGGCAGTGACGACGACTGCTGCGGACGCCGGCCTCATTTGTGGCTGGCGTTTTTTTCGCGACTCCGCGGAGCCAGCCGAGGCGTTGACGGCGCACAGTGCCGCGGAGTGGCTGGCGACCAATCCGCCGGTAGACGACGAACCCACGGACTCTACAGACGACACACCAGAAGCGCCGCGCAGAGACTTTCTGTGGCTGCACTTCAACCTGTCGAACGCGCATTCGCTGCGCTGGTTGGAGCGCCATGCGGGGTTGCCGGAAGAGTTCTACGCGGCCATGCAGGAGGGGTTGACTTCTACGCGCATCGAGCGCGCCGACAACTCGCTGGTCGCGGTGCTCAACGATGTGAATTTCGAATTCAATTTTGAGTCCGCCGACATCGCCACGCTGTGGATCAGCGTCGATGAGCGCCTGATCGTCACCGCGCGGGTGAAGGCGCTTCGCTCGGTGGACGACTTGCGGGCCGCGGTGCGCAAGGGCGACAGTCCAGAGAGCACGGCGGAGTTGCTCGAACACTTGATGCGCACGCAGGCCGATGTGCTCATCAAGGTGGTGCGCGAAACCACGACGCGCGTCGACCAGATCGAAGACGCGATTTTGGCCGACCGTTACCGCAGCCCGCGAGCCAAGCTCGGTAGTTTGCGGCGTTTGCTGGTGCGGCTGCAGCGCTTGCTTGCGCCTGAACCGGCGTCGCTGTTTCGTCTGCTGCAGCAGCCGCCGGGCTGGATGAGCGAAGACGATCGCCGCGGGTTGGAGGCCGCCAGCGAGGAGTTTTCGCTGATGCTGCGGGACATGCATACGCTGCAGGACCGGATCAAGTTTCTGCAGGAAGAGGTTGCGGCCACGGTGAATGAGGACAACAACAAGAGTTTGTTTGTGTTGACGGTGGTGACGGTGCTCGC
>CALMCS010000122.1 GCA_937862875.1 uncultured Comamonadaceae bacterium | reverse complement strand
CCGGATTCGCCGCTGCCCATGTTTCTGCGCGCGGTGGTCAAGGAGACCACCTTGCTGCGCGAGCCTGAAAAGGGCCAGCAGCAGAGCGTTGTCGATCAGATGGCTGGCCGGATCCGTAATACGCGCGAAGACTTTGAGCGCATAGTAGGTCCCATCGCGGCTGCACACACCGCCCGTGACAACCGGGACGAGCGGATCGTTGACGACGCCTTCGAGCCCCTGCGCCGGCTGGTGGGTGCCCCCGGTCAGCAAAATCAATCCAGCATGCCCATCGATGGGATCATGAAAACGCTGAACGAGTATTACGGCGTGCTGGTGGCGAGTCAGGCGGCGATCAACTCGGGCACAACGCCGCCGCCCTCCGACGTTGGCATTCGCATGAAGACCGATGCCGCTCGCTTTCCCGCCCCGATTGGGCAGATGCTGACCGGCATTGCCGCCACAGGGACGAATCAAGCCAACGAGGAAGGCCGTCGGCTGACCATTGCCAACCTCAACGCGACGGTGGGCGAGTTTTGCCGCAAGGCCGTGGCCGGCCGTTATCCGCTCAATCGTGCGGCCCATGACGATGTCACACCGCCGGACTTTGCGCGGCTGTTTGGCAATGGCGGGCTGATGGATGACTTCTTCAACAAGAATTACGCGCCCATCGTCGACACCACGACCTGGACGTTCAAGAAGAACGCCGACGGGACCAGCACGGGCGGCGGCGGATCGCTGGCCTCGTTCCAGAAGGCCAATGTCATCAAGAACGTGTTCTTCTCCGCCGGGGATTCGAGCCCGAAGCTGAGAATCGAGATGAAGGTGATCGACATGGATCCGAGCATCTCGAGCATGGCGCTCGATGTGGACGGCACCGTGATTCGCTACGCCCACGGTCCGCAGATGAGCCAGACCGTGAATTGGCCCGGCCCGCGGGGTCGCCAGCAGGTTTCGCTGCAATTGAGCGACAGAACCGGCGGACAAAGCGCAATGACTACGGATGGCGCATGGGCGCTGCACCGGTTTTTTGACAAACTCACGATTGCTGCGGGCTCCAAGCCTGAGTTGTTCACCGCAACAGCGCTGGTGAACGACAAGAAGGTGGTGTTCGAAGTCACGACCGGCAGTGTGCAGAATCCGTTCCGGCTCTCGCAATTGCAGACCTTTGCGTGCCCGGGTTAGTTTTGATCGAAAGTGAAAACCAATAAATACGCCACATGATCAGCAGCAATTCAGATCTACCAGGAGTGGAAGTCGTATGGGGCGGCAAGCTGCCAAGCCATGGCGATTTTCTCTGGAGCCAGTCCAGAAACGCGCTGCGTGTGCGTTTGGAGGATTGGCTGCAGGCCGGCATGTTGCAAGGCCGTTCCCAGTATGGCGACGCGTGGCGCGAGTTTGTGGCGCGTGCTCCGTTGTGGAATTTCCTGGCTCCGGCGAATGCGCTGAACGTGGATTGCATGGTGGTGGGCTGTATTGCGCCGAGTTGCGACCGGGTAGGGCGGCAGTATCCGTTTGTGGTCGGCTATGCCTTCCCTCGCGAAATGCTGCTGGGCTCGCCCGCACTGGTGACGGAGTTGCCGACGCTGGTCACGTTGCTGGGCTATCAGATGTACAGCGCCATCGAGCGCGCCTGGCCGCGCACGGTGCTGGATTCGATCTGGGCCAATGTGCTGGCGCAGTGGCGCAGGGACTGGCCCTGCGACATCCTGCCGGCGGCGCAGCGGGCGGGTTCCGGCTCAGGGTCAGGTACCAGTACAGGCTCGGACATCCTGGACGTGCTGGGCCAAAGCGCCACGTCGCCAGTCGATGAGATGGACATGAGCACCCGCCCAGCGGCGCGCGAGTCGACCTACCCCTGGCCCGATGTGCCGGGCAGTCTGCGCAGCGCCAACGGGCCGAGTTTCTGGTGGACGCACCCCGCAGGGGGCGCGCCACTCAAGGCGCTGGCCTATGAGAATCCGCTGGACGGCCAGCTCATGACCTGGTTGTGGGGTCGCGGTGGGCGTTAGCGAGCCGACCAGACCCGTTGAATGAACAGTAGATAAAAGCGCAGTGTTGCAGACGAAGACTACGGCTGAGATCACGGATAGAACCACGGCTGATAGCGAAATGACAATGCAGTGCAGGCCACTAAGAGAAGATAAACATGGTGCAAGAATCCACTGAAAACGTTGGCCCTACCGGTACTGGACCAGGCACCGGTGCCGATGGCAGCACAGGTACAGGTTCTGGTACTGCTCACCGCAGCCAGACCGGTCATGGCTCGGGTACGCATCCCGGGTCGGGCATTGTTGCGCCCCTGAGCCTGCCGATGCATACGCGGTTGGGCGAGTTCGAGGTCATCGACGTGATCGGCGAAGGCGGCTTTTCGATCGTCTACCTGGCCCATGACCACCAACTGCAGCGCGTGGTGGCCATCAAGGAATACCTGCCCGGCGCGATCGCCTATCGGAACACGGAAGGCCTCGTCAAACCGCGCTTTGAAAAGTACGAGAGCACCTTCAATACCGGGCTGCAGAGCTTTCTGAAAGAGGCGCGCATTCTGGCGCAGTTCGAGCACCACTCGCTGATTCGCATTCACCGCTTCTGGGAGCAGAACGGCACCGCCTACATGGTGATGCAGTATTGCCAGGGCAAGACGCTGCGCCAGATTCTGCAGAACGACCCGTCGCGCGGCCACGATGAACCCTGGCTCAAGCATGTGATGACGCCGGTGTTGGATGCGCTGGGCGTGCTGCATTCCAGAAATTGTTATCACCGCGATCTGTCGCCGGACAACATCATGATTCTGGATTCCGGCGTGCCGATGCTGCTGGATTTTGGCGCGGCGCGACAGGTGATTGGTGACATGACGCAGGCCTTGACCGTGATTCTCAAGCCCGGCTTTGCCCCGATCGAGCAATACGCCGATGACGAGTCCATGCGCCAGGGTCCGTGGACCGATATCTACGGTGCGGGTGCCGTGCTGTACTTCGCGGTCACCGGCAAGGCACCGACGGCGTCGGTGGCCCGGTTGGTGAAGGATCCCCTCAAGAAACTGGAGTCCATGCCCGATCTATCGGTGTCGCAGCCGTTCGCGCACGCGATCGACCATGCCCTGGCACTGTTCCCCAACAACCGGCCGCAATCGGTGCAGGAGTTCGCGCAGGAGCTGCTGGTCGGCGACGCGCCGGTCACGGCCTCGGCACCCTTGTTCATGTCGTCGATGGCGGCTCCGTTGACAGCGCATTTGCCGGCGCAGACAACGGCCCCAGCGCCGCTGACTCCCACCCAGCCACCCGCCGTGGTGACGCACACGGAAGACGTGCAGATCACCCGCGCGCAGCCGGTGATGGACGTCGATGCGCTGCTCGCGCCCGCTGCCTCGCACGACTTCGCACACAGCGCATCTGCGTTGCTCGTTCCGGTGGCTGTGCCCGACGTTCATGCGGCACCTGCGGCGCCTGCGGCACGTGTAGCACCGGTGAGCCATCGGCCAGCGGCGGACATCGACATTGCGATCGA
>CALMCS010000121.1 GCA_937862875.1 uncultured Comamonadaceae bacterium | reverse complement strand
TACCAAGGTACTGTGCGCGGCATCGACGCCTAGCCTAGAACCCTATCTCGTCATTGTGGGTTGAGTTCCTGGGCTCTGCTCGCTGCTTGGATCGCGTTTGGATGTCCAAGCAAAGATCCGGAAAACCACGACGCCCCTCATTTTTTCTTCCCTAACCGGCAGTCAGATTCTCTGAACATATGGCAGATTCTCTTTCGGACCAACTCACCCAGTTGCAGAACAGCGTCAAGGCAAAACCTGCCGACGACAAACTGCGTGTGCATCTTTTTCAACTCTACGCACAGGACGGCAAGTGGCAGAAGGCCCTCGCTCAACTGCAAGTGGCGGCGCAATTGAACCCGGGGCACAACCTCCTCGCTCAGGCCTATCGGCTGGCGTTGCGGGCGGAGTTGCTGCGTGAAGATACCTTCAAGGGTCTGCGTTCGCCCAATCTGCTCGGCCAACCGCCGCAGTGGACCAGCTATCTGATCGAGGCCCTGCAGGAAGATGCGAAGGGCAACCACGAGATGTCCTCCGAGCTGCGCTCTCGCGCCCTCGATGCCGCACCCACGGCGTCGGGCGATGTGGACGGCAAGCCATTTGAATGGATTGCCGATGCCGACACCCGCATTGGTCCGGTGTTGGAAGTGTTTGTGAACGGTGACTATTACTGGCTGCCGTTCGAGAACATCTCGGAAATCAATATTGAAAAGCCCGTCGATTTGCGTGACCTCGTGTGGGTCCCCGCAAGCGTCAAGCTGGTGAATGAAGGCATGCACACGATGCTGCTTCCCGTGCGATACCCATTGGTGGATGGCACGGTCGAGGATCCGCATCTGCAGTCGCGCCTCACCACCTGGACGCAGACCGCGGAAGACGCGTGGACGGGTCACGGCGTGAAGATTTTCGCCACCAACTCGCATGAATACTCGATTCTGGACATTCGCCAGATCCGACTCAATGCGGTCTCGGACAGCGACAGCAACAGTACCAGCGACAGCACCAGTCATAGCGCCGACGCTGATCATTGAAGGTCCCGGGCATGGCGAACAACGACGGCACACGACAAAGCTTCGGCACCGCTGACCGGTTGCTGCCCACGCTGCTGGATCGGTTGACCGATCACGCACCGCAGCGCAGCAACGACAGCGTTTCCGAACGCCTGGTCACGCGCAAGCAACTTCGCCAGATCATCTTGCGTGATCTGTCCTGGTTGCTCAACGCGACCAATGCCGAGGCGGAACTGGAGATGGAAGATTTTCCGGATGCGCGTGCCTCCACGCTGAATTACGGACTTCCGGCGTTCTCGGGAAAGCGCGTGTCGGATGTGCAGTTGAGCGATCTGGAGGAAGCGATCCGCGAATCGATTGAACGCTTCGAGCCGCGCGTCATGTCCAAGACCTTGTCCGTGCACGCCAACGTCTCGTCGGAAAACGAGGCCGCACACAACATGGTGGTGTTTGAAATTCGTGGCCAGATCTGGGCACACCCCTACCCCATCGAAATGCTTTTGAAATCCAGCATCGATCTGGAAACCGGCTCTGTCACCCTGCACGACCAATTGGGAGACAACTGATGGATCCGCGCCTTCTTGATTACTACAACCGCGAGCTCGCCTACATCCGCGAGATCGGCCAGGAATTCTCGCAGGAGCACCCCAAGATCGCCGGCCGTCTGGGGATGAAGGGCCTCGAGGTTGCCGACCCGTATGTCGAGCGCCTGCTGGAAGGCTTTGCACTGCTGGCCGGCCGCATTCAGCTGAAGATGGATGCGGAGTTTCCGCGCTTCTCGCAGCGCCTGCTGGAGCTGGTCTACCCGCACTATCTCGCGCCCACGCCAGCGATGGGCGTGATCAAGCTCTACCCCGGTGAGTCCGAAGGCGGTATCACCGGACCGTTTCAGGTGCCGCGCCACACCGTCGTGCGCGCACCCATTTCCCCCGGCCAGACCACGGCCTGCCAGTTCCGTACCGCACACCATGTGGAGCTGCTTCCGATTCATATGAAGCAGGCCTGGGTGGAAGGTCAGGCGAGCGATGTGCGCATTCCCGCCAACCAGAAGAAGGTCGCCAGCAGCCTGCATCTGGTGTTGGAGACGCAGGGCGCGCGCGACTTTTCCTCGATCGATTTTGACGAGTTGCCCATCTATATTTCCGGCCCGTTCGATCGGGCCGTGTTGCTGCTGGAGCTGATCTGCGGGCGGCTCGTGGGGGGTGCCGTCAAGTGGACGGCCAATGGCAAGGAGCAGCAGACCTGGCTCACGCCGGATCGCGTCAGCGGCATGGGCTTCGAGAACGACGAGGCGCTGATTCCCTATGAGTCCAAGAGCTTCAGCGGCTTCCGTTTGCTGCACGAATACTTTGCCTGCCCCGACCGCTTTCGCTTCTTCAAGATCACCAAGCTGAGGGAGATTCTGAAGAACGTCGCCAGCAACCGCGTCGAGTTCGTCCTGCATTTCGACCGCTCCGCCAACGAGCTTGAAAAGGTCGTGACGGAAGGCCACTTCCAGCTGTTCTGCACGCCCATCATCAACCTGTTTGAAAAGAAGGGCGACCGGATCGATATCGCGATCTCGCACTTCGAACACCACTTGCTGGGCGACCGCACCAGACCACTCGACTACGAAATCTACTCGGTCTCATCGATCCAGGGCTTCTCCTCGAACAATACGGATGT
Source organism: uncultured Comamonadaceae bacterium (assembly GCA_937862875.1). Lineage (GTDB taxonomy): Bacteria > Pseudomonadota > Gammaproteobacteria > Burkholderiales > Burkholderiaceae_C > Diaphorobacter_A. The sequence continues at coordinate 748 of CALMCS010000121.1, read as the reverse complement.
GCAGACCTTTCTGCCCATCTACGAAACACTGGGCGGGCACGAGGGCGACCATTCACAGGCCTATTTCTCGCTGCGCCGCGAGCCCCGCAAGCTCTCCGAAGTGGCCAAACGCAATGGTCCGCGCACCGGCTACATCGGCAGCGAGGTGTTCACGCAACTGGTGGATCGGCAGGACGCGCCCTACCCGCATGCGCTGAGCCGGATCGCGCCCGACATGCTGTGTACCAACCGCGACCTGACACTGTTGATCACGTCAGCCGGTGAGCGCAATTTTCAGCTCTCGGTGTCTGCGCCCGTGCAGCGCGTGGAACTGGTCACCACGCTGACTCGCCCCTCCCCCGCGATTGCGGAGAACAAGGCCACATGGCGTCTGTTGAGCCACCTGCAGCTGAACTTCCATACCCTGACCGACACCTCGCCCGCGGAAGGCGCGAAGGTGTTGCGCGAGCTGCTGCATCTGTATGCGCAGCTGAGCACGCCCGACACGGCGCAGCAGGCCGATGCGGTGGCGTCGGTCAAGCTCGAGCCCATGTATGCGCGCATCAAGCAACCGGGCCCGATCGTCTATGGACGCGGTGTGGACATCCACCTGACCGTCGACCAGGCCAAGTTTGGCGGCTCGAGCCCGTGGCTGTTTGGCGCCGTGCTGGAGCGTTTTCTGGCAAGACATGTGGGAATCAACTCCGCCACGCGTCTCAAGATGAACACGCTGCAGACCGGTCAGTTCGCCGAATGGCCGACACGCCTT
>CALMCS010000120.1 GCA_937862875.1 uncultured Comamonadaceae bacterium | reverse complement strand
GCCGGAGCGCGCGGCATCAGCCTGCTGTGGGTGGACGCGCACAGCGAAGGCTTCAGTCGCGGCCGCCTGCTCGACAAGGTGGGGCAGAAGGCGCAAGACACGGCCGAGCTGTTCTTCGACAACATGTTTGTTCCGCAAGACATGCTGGTAGGTGAATTGAACAAGGGCTTTGCCTACGGTATGAGTGGCCTGGTGCGCGAACGCTTGTTGATCGCACTGCGCTGCGCCACGGCATTGGAAGCGGCACTCGAGTGGACGATCGACTATGTGAAACAGCGCCAGACCTTCGGCAAACCACTGATCGAAAACCAGTTCATTCGATTCAAGCTCGCCGACATCAAGACCCAATGCTGGGCCACGCGCGCGCTGGTGGACAACTGCCTCACGCAATTTCTGCAAGGCGAACTCACCCCCGACGGCGCCGCCATGGCCAAGTTGTGGGCCAGCGAGGCAACGCGTTCCATCGACGATCTGATGCAGTTCTTTGGCGGCTATGGCTACATGCGCGAATACCCCATCGGGCGTGCCTACACCGACGTTCGGCCCAACCGCATTTACGGCGGCTCCTCGGAAATCATGCGCGAAGTCATCGCGCGCGCACTTTGAAGAAAGCAGTTGTGGCTATGGACGACAAACTCTCGCGCTCGGCCGTCATCGCCGGTGTGGCCGAATCCGATCTCGGCAAGGTGCCGGGCAAGTCATCGCTGGAGTTGCAGGCACAGGCCGCGCACGCAGCCCTGGCCGATGCAGGACTTTCACTCAAGGATGTAGACGGCGTCTTCGCGCACACGGACGATCGCTTCTCGAGCCTTCAGGTGGCGGAACACTTGGGGCTCACCCCGCGCTATGTGGACTCGACCAACGTGGGCGGCATGTCGAACATCGTGCATATCGCCCATGCCATGAACGCGATTGCATCAGGCGCATGTTCGGTCGCGCTGATCACCTACGGCAGCACACAGCTGTCCGACGGCTCACGCAAAAGCGGCGCAGTCGCCGCAGACCGCCCAGACACGGCGCGCGGCCAATTCATCCTGCCCTACGGACACCTCAGCCCGATTGGCTACTACGCCATGGTCGCACAGCTGCACGCACACCGCTACGGCAGCACACCCAAAGATCTGGCCGAGATTGCCGTAGCGGCCCGCCGCTGGGCACAGCTCAATCCCAAGGCCTACCGACGCGAGCCCACCAGCATCGAAGAAGTGATGGCCTCGCCCTTGATCGCCGACCCACTGCGCCAGCGCGATTGTTGCCTGGTGACCGACGGCGGCGGCGCATTGATCGTGGTGTCTGCCGAGCGCGCGCGTGACCTGAAAAGCAAGCCCGTCTACGTGCAAGGCATCGCCGAGACCTATGCACACCACTACACCCCATTCAACACCGCAGACTGGCTCGATACGAATGTCGCAGGCACCGCACAACGCGCTTTCGACATGGCGGGCGTGCAACGTGAAGACATCGACGTGGTGCAAATCTACGACCACTTCACCATCGGCGTGCTGCAGTCGCTGGAAGAGCTGGGCTTCTGCCAACGCGGCGAAGGTGGCGCGTTCGTCGCAGACGGCGCACTGGCTCCGGGCGGACGTTTTCCCATCAACACCTCCGGCGGTGGACTGTCTTACGGCCACCCCGGCATGTTCGGCATCTTTCTGGTGATCGAGGCCGTGCGCCAACTGCGCGGCCAATGCGGCGAACGCCAATTGCCACGCCACGAACTGGCACTGTGCCACGCCCCCGGTTTGGTTTTCTCCGGCAACACGACGATGATTCTGGGAGTTTGAAGATGAGCGATCCACAACGACCCTTGCCACAGCCCACCGACATCACCGCACCTTACTGGAACGCCGCCAAAGAAGGCAAACTGCTTTATCAATACTGCACGGCCTGCCAACATTGGCAGTTTTTTCCACGCGCATTCTGCGTGCACTGCGGCGCAGAGGATGTGCAGTGGCGCGAGGCCAGCGGCCGCGGAAAAATCTACACCTTCACCATCAACCGCCGCGCAACCAATGCCTTCATGAAAACCAAGCTGCCTTACGCGGTCGCCATCGTGGAGACAGAGGAGGGGATCAAAACCATGGCGAACATCATCCACACCGATCTGGATGCCATCCGCATTGGCATGCCGGTGAAGGTGGCGTTTGAACAGGTGAGTGACGGGTTGGCGTTGCCGCAGTTTGAAGCAGCCTGAATTCGTGATTCGCGCAGGCTCGCGAACGGTCGTCGCATAGTTTTGCTTTCAGCCCCTCAAGACAGAATGCGGCGAGCGATTTCCCAGTCCGCACGCATGTCGCGAGATAACTTGGGTGTCGACTTGATCTGCTGCGCAAATTCAGGAAATGAAAGATGGTTCTGCTTTGCGATGAACAAACAGATGTGAAGCGGAAAGCTGAACCCATCACGCGGGTTCTTTCGCATGAAGTCGGCAATGAACCCAATGCCAGAAACGTCGCGGTGAATCAGGCCCAGCAAAAAAGGCATCCACGCATCACGGATATTGCCAATGATTCGCGCGATCAAATCACGAGCACCGTCATCAGTGACAGGCAGCGGAATGCCCGCATAGATGCCAGAAAAATCCGAGTTCGACTTGGCGGCCCAGATGTCGATGGATACCATTGCCAACGTAAATGACGGGTATTGGATGCCCAGGGATTGAATGAAGGCGTTGATCTCTTCGTCCGCAAAAATGAGCTTCATCGACAAGGCCGTTTTGCCGCCTAGGCACTGAAGGTGAAAGCCTCCGTGGTGCTTGTCATTTTTGCTGAAGAGCAGACCATCATTGCTGACCGTGAATCGCTTTTTCTCCTGGGCGAAGTTGTCTTTCAAGGACTGTTTCAATAGGGTGTTGAAGTCTTTTTGATTCATGGCTGCGACGCTTAAAAAATGACAACTTCAACGGCAGTTTGCACCCGATTACGAACATGCTGTTGGTTGGCGAAAATCGTATCACAGGCAATTTTTTCATCTCCCGGCGCACGCCCAGAACGCAAAAAGGGCATCCAGTTTCCCAGATGCCCCTTGGCGCATTGAAGCGCTGCGACGCAATGCGATGTGCTTGCCAGATCGGAAGA
>CALMCS010000119.1 GCA_937862875.1 uncultured Comamonadaceae bacterium | reverse complement strand
GCAGAGCCAGCTGTACCAAACCAAGCGAGACCTCGCCAAGGCGCGCTACGACGTGCTGTTGGGTGAGTTGAAGCTGCGCCAGGTGGTAGGACTGCTTGGCGATGAGGACATCGCCAAGGTGGACGCCCTGCTAGCCAAGTGATGCGCTGATCACAGTTGATGCGCGACGAGGCGGAACTCCGGATCTTCCGGAAACGCCTTCACCTCGAATCCGAGCCTGCGCATCAGCTTGAGCATGTTGGGATTGGTGGCAAGCACCAGGCCCTGAATCTCCGCCAGACCCCGGTCGCGGGCCACTTCCATGATGGCCTGCATCAGGCGTGAGCCGAGGCCCCGGCCGGCGAAGTCGTCGGCTACCACCAGGGCGAACTCGCAGCTCGATTGGTCTGGGTTGGTGATGTAACGAGACACCCCCACGATTCGCTCTACTTCGGTGACCTGGCCCTGTTCGTCCACGGTGCTTTCGCGGTGCACGGCGACCAGCGCCATTTCGCGGTCGTAATCGATCAGCGTGAAGCGTGCGAGCATGGAGGTGGGGAGCTCGGCCAACTGGGATATGAAGCGGAAATAGCGGCTCTCGGGAGAGAGTTCGCGGACCAGGCGTTGCAGCATTTGCGCATCGTCGGGGCGAATCGGGCGGATCAGGTATTCACCGCCGCCGCGCATCGGCCACAGCTGCTCGTAGCGCGCCGGGTACGGCATGATGGCCAGGTGGGCGTAGCCTGCATCCACCCCGGCGATGCCGGTGCCCATGCCTGCCGAGGCCCCCAGCACCGATTCGCCGACGACGATGCGGGCATCGACCGCGACCACGCCGTTCGCGTCCACGATCAAGGGGTTGATATCCATCTCGCGCAGTTGCGGCAGCGCGCAGGCCATTTCCGAGACGCGCAGCAAGACCTGCTCCAGCGCCTCGTAATGGATGGGATCTGCGCCGCGCCACTCACCGAGGGTTTCGGCGACGCGGGAGCGCTCGATCAGGCGGCGGGCCAGAAACTGGTTGAGCGGCGGCAGCTCCATGGAGCCGTCGTCCATCAACTCGACCATCGTGTCGCCCGCGCCGAAGGTGATGACCGGACCGAAGTGCTCGTCGCTCACCACGCCAATGCAGATCGCGCGACCACGTCGGGCCTGGGCCATGTTCTGCACCGTGACGCCGTTGATGCGCGCCTTCGGTTGGAGCCGTGCCACGCGCTGCACCATGTCGGCGTAGGCGTCACGGGTTGCCGTGCCGGTGGTGATGTTGAGCGCAACCCCTCCCACGTCGGACTTGTGGCTGATGTCCGGCGAATCGATCTTGAGCGCCACGGGGTAGCCGAGCTGCGTCGCGATCATCATCGCCTCATGTGCGCTGCGCGCCTGCAAGGTGCGCGTCACGGGAATGTGGAAGGCCGCGAGCAGCGACTTGGATTCCATCTCGGTCAGCACCTGACGGCGTTCCGCCAGCACGCTTTCGATCACCAGGCGCGCGCCTTCGATGTCGGGCTTGGCGAGTGCGGTGAGTGACGGCGGGGTTTGCTGCAGCAGTTGCTGGTTCTTGTAGAACGCGGAAATGTTGCCGAAGGCACCGACTGCGGCTTCGGGCGTGCGAAAGCTCGGGATCTGCGTCTTGCGCAGCGTTTGCCTTGCGGGCAGCACCAAAGTGTCCCCGAGCCAGCTGGTGAGCAGCGGCTTGTTCATGCCCTTCTTGGCGTCGGACAGCGCCTGCGCTACCGCCGTTGCGTCCCTGCCCGGCTTGGGCGAGAAGATCGCCAGCACGCCGTCGATCTGGGTGTCCTTGTTGGCCGCCTCCAACGCAAGGCGGTAGTGCTCGGGGCCGGCCTCCTCGGACAGGTCGATGAGATCCGTCAGCGTGGCCAGCGGTGGCAGCTGGGGCGCGAGCCGTTCTGCCGAATCGCTAGACAATCGACCGAGCGACAGGCCAATCTGGTTGATCCAATCCGCAGCCAGCACACCGGGGCCGCCGCCATTGGTGATCACCGCGAGCCGCGGGCCGACGGGACGGTAGCGCGAGGCCAGGCACTTGGCCGCAGAGAACAACTGCACGAAGGTATCGACACGCACCGCGCCCGCGCGGCGCAGCGCCGCGTCGAAGACGTCGTCGCTGCCGACGATCGCGCCGCTGTGGGTCAGCGCCGCGGCATTTCCCGCCGGTTTGCGGCCGGCCTTGAGCACGATGACGGGCTTGGCATTGGCGGCGGAGCGCAGCGCGCTCATGAAGCGGCGGGCGTTCTGTATGCCCTCCATGTAGACCACGATGCTCTGCGTGCGCGGGTCGTGTGCGAGAAAGTCGAGCACCTGCGAAATGCCGAGATCGGTATGAGGCCCGACGGACACCACGCTGGAAAAGCCTACTCCGTTGCTGCGCGCCCAATCCAGAATCGATGCGGTCAGTGCACCGGACTGGCAGACCAGGCCCAGCGACCCTTCGCTGGCCAGAGGGCCCACCGCGCTCGCGTTCAACTGCAGCGATGGACGTTGGATACCCAGCGAGTTGGGGCCCAGCAGAAACATGCCCTCGCGCTTGGCGATGCGTTTGAGCTCGGCGGCTTGCTGCTGCGACATGCCGGTGGAGATCACCACGGCGGCGCGGCAGTTCATGCGGCCTGCGATCTCCAGCGCCGCGATCACTTCATCGGCCGGCAGTGCGATCACGGCCAGATCTGCACGCGCCTGCGCCAGATCGGCCAACGTACCGCTGGTGTGAATATCGACGAAGGTCAGCGTGCCGGTGTATTTCTGTGCGCGCAACGCCTCTTGCACATGCCGAGCGACCGGCGTGAGTGAATCCAGCTGGTTGCCGGGGCCTGCCAGTACCACGACGGAACTGGGTGCGAACAAGGGGGTGAGGTAGTGCTTATCCAACATATCGATGAGAAATGACGGCTGCTCTCAGGGCGCTCGAGATGAGCGCGGATGGACACAGATGTGCCCCTGATTGTGAGGGAGTTGGCTATCGCTGACGATGCCAAATAAATCGCGGCTTGCGTTGCGTCATAGTACCGATTTATCGTTACGGGCACCAACGAGATGCCCGCGCCGCTCGAACCCGCAATTACTCGGTAGGTGGACTCGTGCGCAATTGCTGCACGACGGCCAGGGCCGTGGAAAGTGCCGCACCGCGATGCGCGTTGGTGAACAGGTGGCAGCGCGAGACCAGATCGGCCCACCGCGCCGGCTCGTTGACCAGGCGAACCGCCTCTTTCACGCCCGCGTCCATATCGGCCACGCGCAGGGCCACGCGGGCGTCGGCCGCCAGATCGGAGGCTTCGGAAAAATTGAAGGTGTGCGGACCCATGACCACCGGGCAGTCACAGGACAGGGCCTCGATCAGGTTTTGCCCGCCCAGGGGTTCGAAGCTGCCGCCCAGCATCGCGGCATGCGCCATGCCGTAGTACTGCGCCATCTCGCCCATCGAATCACCCAGCCAGACATCGGCCGGCTCGGGTCGGTCGCTCCAATCGCTGCGGCGGGACACGCTCAGGCCCGCGCCGGTGCACAGAGCAATCACCTCGTCAAAACGCTGCGGATGCCTTGGCACCAGCAGCCACTGAACCGACTGCTGAGTGCGCTCGAAATTGTCACGGGCGCGCTGCCACGAGGCCAGCCAGGCGGCCTCCTCGCCTTCGCGGCTGCTGGCAAACAGCACCACGGGGCGCGCGCTAGTATCCCGCCAGGCCCGGCCCCGGGCCAGCAAGGGTCCATCAGGAACGCTGTCGAATTTGAGATTGCCAAGCACGCCGCGCACCGGCGCACCCACGTCGGCCAGACGCTTAGCATCCAGATCGGTCTGGGCCCAGACGGCCGA
>CALMCS010000118.1 GCA_937862875.1 uncultured Comamonadaceae bacterium | reverse complement strand
AAGATCCAGAAATACCTGATCCGCGATCAGATGAAGGACGAGCTGGGGCTGGAAGAGAACAAGACGGCCTGACAGCAAGAACGCACGCAGAAACCCATCAACGACTTCCCTGAGGCAGCCAGCATCCATGCAAGCCAGTCATCCACCATTCAGCGCAGCGCCGTCTCTCGGCGGGCAGCGCATGGTGCATGGTGGCGTGCGCTGCGCGTCAGGCGGTGTCGTTATCCGTGTGGAGTTTTCTCGCCACCACTTCCGTGGCCTTGCGGGCGGCCACCAGGCGCTTGCGCATCGAGACCTCCTGCAGATCCAGCTCGCTGACCAGGCTGCGCAACGACTCGTCGTTGATGCGGTGTTTGTGCCGCTCGGCATAGATCGCGTCGCGCTCGGCGCGGATGCAGCGCAGCCGCATTTCGATTTCGTACACGTAGCGCAGCTTGCGTTGCAAGACCACCTCGGGCTGTTCGCGCTGCATTTCCAGCGAGGTGGCGGTGCCGCTGCCGTCGTCCAGCAATTGCAGCCGGTTGCGGTATTCCTGCATCAGATGGCCCAGCACCTCCTGGTGCATGGCGACCCATTCGGGCGTATGCGTTTGCACCTCCTCGTCGGAGAGCTTGAGTGCGCCCATCGCCGCATTGCAGCTGGCTTCGCGCGCAATACGTTCCTCGCGCAGCGTGGGCGATTCGCCCGGCGCGGGCATGTGCCGCAGCAACAGGGGCAGGGCAATGCTGCCCAGCACCAGCGTGAACAAAATGGTGCCGGTGGCCAGGAAAATCAGCATGTCGCGAGCGGGGAATGGCTCGCCGTTGTTCATCAGCATGGGCACGGACAGCGCACCCGCCAGCGTCACCGCGCCGCGAATGCCGGCGAAGGTGGTGGCCAGATTCAGCAGCTGCGAGGGGCGCTCGGCCATCTTGCCCAGGCGGTGTGCGCGCAGCAAGGCGCCTTGCACACCCAGCGTCAACCAGATCCAGCGCAGCAGCAGCAGGGCGAAGGAAATGGCGGCCACGTAGCCCACCAGAATCCACCATTCGTGGCCGGCTTTCTGCAGCGGCACGCCAATGATCGAGGGCAACTGCAAGCCCAGCAACAGAAAGATCGCGCCATTGAACGCGGACTCCACCAGGTTCCAGGTGCCGACGGTTTGCAGGCGCTCGCTCACGTAGCTGCTGCGGTCCAGATCGCTGAAGTTGGTGGCGATGCCGGCGGCCACGGCGGACAGAATTCCGGAGACGCCCATCTTTTCGCCCACGATGTAGGCGGCGAAGGGCAGCAAGACCAACAGCAGCACCATCTGCGTGGCAGCCACGTCGCCCAGACGCCGGGTGATGGTGCTGCGCGCGTAGCTGAATCCCCAGCCGATGAGCGCGCCCACGCCGAGACCACCCACGGACATCCAGACGAAGTCCTTGGCGACCTCGGTCCACGACAGTGCGCCGGTCAGCGTCGCGGCCACCGCAAACTTGAGCGCCACCAGGCCCGATGCGTCGTTGAGCAGCGATTCGCCCTCGAGGATGTGCATGGTCTTGTCGGGCATGCCCAGACTGCGCGTGATGGCCGAGACGGCCACCGCATCGGTGGGCGAGACCACGGCGGCCAGCGCAAAGGCGACCGTCAGTGGAATCTCGGGAATCATCCAGTTGATCAGATAGCCCAAACCCACTACCGTGAACAGTACCAAGCCGAGGGCCAGCAGCAGAATGGGGCGGGCCAGGGCAAAGAATTCACGTTTTGGAATGCGCCAGCCGTCGGCGAACAGCAGCGGCGGGATGAACAGCAGCATGAACAGTTCGGGATCGAAGGCAATGTGCAACCCGCCCTGTGGCCACGCAATGGCTGCGCCCAGCGCAATCTGAATCAGAGGCAACGGAATGGCGCGAATGTAGCGGGCAATAATGCCCGTCAGCGCGCCGAGCAAGAGGACAAGCAGAACGGTTTCGACGGTGTGCATCATTCATTGTCAACGCATACCTGTCCGGACTTTTGTAAGACATCAACAAAAACCGAGTGCCTGTAATGGGCAAAGTGGAGAACTGAACAATGAGCATTCTTGGAACGCAACTCAACGCGCGATCGGCGGACTTTCAGGCCAACGCGCAGGCAATGCAGACGGTGGTCGACGACTTGCGCGCGCAGAGCGAACGCGTCGCTCAGGGTGGCGGCGAGGCTGCGCGTGCCAAGCATGTGGCACGCGGCAAGCTGCTGCCCCGCGAGCGCGTGCAGCGCCTGCTCGATCCGGGAACGCCGTTTCTGGAGCTCTCGCCGCTGGCGGCACTCAACATGTACAACAACGATGCGCCGGGCGCGGGTGTGATCACCGGCATCGGCCGCGTCAACGGCGTGGACTGCATGATCGTCTGCAATGATGCGACGGTGAAGGGCGGTACCTACTACCCGATGACCGTGAAGAAGCATCTGCGCGCCCAGGAAGTGGCCGCGCAGAACCATCTGCCGTGCATCTATCTGGTGGACTCGGGCGGCGCGAACCTGCCCAATCAGGACGACGTGTTCCCGGACCGCGAGCACTTCGGCCGCATCTTCTTCAACCAGGCCAACATGAGCGCCCAGG
>CALMCS010000117.1 GCA_937862875.1 uncultured Comamonadaceae bacterium | reverse complement strand
CGCCGCGCGATCGCATCGGCAATCGCGCCATGCTCCTTCTGCGTGAAATCGCGGCCGACTTTTTCCATGTCGATCCAGCGAATGAAGCGCACGCGTTCGTTCAGGTTGTTGAGCATGCGCGCCAGCTCGGCGTTGCCCGACATCGCCGCGATGCGGTTGTGAAAGGCTTCGTCCAGCTCCACCAATTCACGCACCTGCGTGCCGGGCGCGGCGGCGCGGCTGTGGGCCAGGAAGGTTTGCATCTCGGTGATCTGTGCTTCGCTTGCGCGCTGCACCGCGTAGCGCAGGCATTCGCGCTCTACCGCCATGCGGGCTTCGTACAGGTCCAGAACGTCTTGCACTTGCAGCGGGCTGCGCATGTATCCGCGCGTGCAGGGTTCCAGGAAGCCTTCGGTCACGAGGCGCGTGAGGGCTTCGCGCACGGGGGTGCGGCTGACGCCCAGGCGCGCGGCCAGTTCGATTTCGCTCAGGCGTTCTCCGGGGCGCAGTTGGTAGCTGATCGCCATGTCGCGCAGCGTTTCGAACACGCCGCTGCCGCGCTCGCGGCGCACGGGCGAGATGGGGGTGGGCTTGGTACGCGTGGCCGTCTTCGCGGTTTTGGTTGCTGATGGGGGCATTGTTTAAGTATACTGAAGTGGATTCTTAACGAAATTCCCGAAGGAGACCGAGATGAATGCTACGCCCATGAATGGTGCAGACGCGATGGTACGAATGTTGCAACACAACGGTGTGAAGCATATTTTCGGACTCTGCGGCGACACCAGTCTGCCGTTCTATGACTCGCTCGCGCGGCTGGATCATGGCATGGACCACATCCTGACCCGCGACGAACGCAGCGCGGCCTACATGGCCGACGGTTATGCACGCGTGACCGGCAAGGTGGGCGTGTGCGAAGGCCCGAGCGGCGGCGGTGCCACCTATCTGTTGCCCGGTCTGGTCGAGGCCAATGAGTCGTCGATTGCGGTGCTCGGCATCACCACCGATGTCTCCGTGGGTGCGCGTGGCAAGTTTCCGTTGACCGAGCTGGATCAGAAGGCGCTGTACAAGCCGCTCACCAAGTGGAACACCACCATCGACCGCGTCGACCAGATTCCGCACGCCATGCGCAGCGCGTTCCGTGCGATGACTACCGGCCGTCCCGGCGCGGCGCATATCTGCCTGCCTTATGACGTGCAGAAGCACGCCCTGCCCAATCCTGAAGACGTGTGGACTCAGCCGGGCCACGACCACTTTCCGTCCACGCGCAGCGCACCCGATCCGGCGTGCATTCGCGATGCGGCCGAGCGCCTCGTGGCCGCCAAATCGCCGGTGCTGATCTGCGGTGGCGGTGTGGTGATCTCTGGCGCGAGCGATGCACTGAGCGCACTCGCCACGCGTTTGAACGCCCCCGTTTGCCTGACCGTAAGCGGCCAAGGTAGCCTGGCCGATACGCACCCGCTGAACGCCGGTGTGGTGGGCACCAACGGCGGCGTGCCCGCTACGCGCGCCGTGGTGGCGCAGGCCGATCTGGTGCTGTTCATCGGCTGCCGCGCCGGCTCCACCACCACCGAGCACGGCCAGATGCCGGGCCGCAATGTCACTATCCTGCACATCGACGTGGATGCGATGACGATCGGCACCAACTACCGTACCGATGTCGGTATGGTGGGCGACGCACGTTTGGCATTGGAAGCCCTGGATGCCGCAGTGCAACCGCTGATGGGCCGCCGTCCCGCCCTCACCAGCGATGGTCGCGCACTGGCCGCGCAGGCACGCCTTGAAAAGCTGGCCTTCTTTGAGCCGCTGGCGCAATCGAATGAACAGCCGATTCGTCCGGAGCGAGTGCTCGCCTCTCTCAATCGCCTACTGCCCAAACGCGCGATTGCGGTGGCCGATCCGGGCACGCCCTGCCCCTACTTTTCTGCGTACTTCGATGCGCCGCAAGAGGGTCGCCACTTCATCACCAATCGCGCGCACGGAGCCCTCGGATATTCGCTCTCGGCCGCCTTCGGCGCAGCCGTGGGACAGCCTGATTCGATGGTAGTCTCTGCCATGGGAGATGGCAGTTTCGGCTTCACCTGCGGCGAGTTGGAAACCGTGGTGCGACGCGGTGTGCCGCTCAAGATGATTGTGTTCTCGAACTCCGTTTACGGCTGGATCAAGGCGAGTCAGAAGACGGGTTACGACGAGCGTTATTTCTCTGTCGATTTCAACCGCACCAACCATGCCCGCGTGGCCGAAGCGTTTGGCGTGAAGGCCTGGCAGGTGAAGGATCCGTCCGATCTGGAAAGCTCGCTGAAAGCCGCGTTGATGCATGACGGCCCGGCGCTGATCGACATTTTTTCGCAACCGCTGCAAGACACCGCAGTCCCAGTAAGCCAATGGATGGGCTAGTAGTTCACGCCCTTGGGTCGCTTCGCGGAAGGGGGATAACCCCCTCGCTGCGGCGCGGGCTTTGGCGTCGGTGACCTTGGGTCGCTGCTGGCGGGCACTCGGATTTTGTGTGGTGTGAGTTCACGATCAACTAACGATCAACCAACGACTTTATGGAGTACTGAATGAAAGAACCCGTTCTGAATCGCCGCCAGGCGGTGGCGTTGAGCGCCGCTGCCGCCGCCACTGGCTTTGCAGGTCTCGCCCACGCGGATGACGCGCCCATGCGATTGGAAGTGTCTTTCCCTCCCGGTGGAAGCACGGACATTGCGTCGCGCATCATTCAACCGCGTCTGTCCGAGTTGGCCGGTCGTCCCGTGATCGTGGAAAACCGTCCCGGTGCCGCCAGCCAGATTGCCACGCAGTACGTCGCCAAGGCCGCGCCCGATGGCAATACGCTGCTGGTCAGTTTCGACACCCACGCGATCAATCCGATCGCCAAGGCGAAGCTGCCCTATGACACGTTCAAGGATTTCGTCGGCGTGTCGCTGGCCGTGCGTTTCCCGCTGGTGATCGGTGCCAATGCACAGCATGTGCAGGCCAAGGATTTGCGCGAGTTCGTGAAGGACGCCCGGGCGAATCCGAGCAAGTACAGCTACGCGTCGACCGGCGCGGGTTCGATGAATCAGCTGGTGATGGAAGACATCAAGCGCCGCGCCAATGTCTTTGTGCTGCACGTGCCGTTCAGCGGCGGCGGCCCTGCGGTGCAGGCCGTGCTGGGCAATGTGACCAGCCTCACGCTGCTGAGCTATGCGGCGCTGCGTGGCCAGATCACCGCGGGCAAGATTCGTCCATTGGCGGTGACCGGCTCCAAGCGCCTGCCTGAGCTGCCCGATGTGCCCACCGTGGCCGAATGCGGTTTCCCGGGCTTCGAGGCCTATTCGTGGATTGGCATCTTCGCGCCTGCGGGCACGCCTGCCGCCACCGTTCAGCGCCTGACCCGCGAGTTCCAGGGCACGCTGCAAACGCCCGACATTCACAGCAAGCTCACACAGGCAGGATTTGAAGTGGTGGGCAGCGATGGACCGGGCGTGGACAAGCACCTGCGCCAAGAGTACGAGCGCTGGCGCAAGTTTGTGCAAGACACCAATCTGAAACTCGAAGAGTGAGACCCGCAACGCCATGACACTTGCACTCGACCACGTCGTCATTGCCGTGAACGATCTGGCGCGCTCTGTCGAAGAGTACCGCGCGCTGGGTTTCACGGTCTACCCGGGCGGCGATCACCACGGCCGCTCTTCGCACAACGCCCTGATGGTGCTGGCGGATGGCTCCTACCTTGAACTCAAGGCCTGGAAATCCCCGGCACCCGAGGAACGCTGGTGGCGCACGCTCAACGCGAGCGGCGAAGGCCTGGTGGACTTTGCGCTGCGCACCGACACCCCCGTGGAGGATCTGCAAGCCGCGCAAGCGCGTGGCCTGCTCACCCTGCGCGGCCCCGTGGATGGTGAGCGCATTCGTCCCGACGGTGAACACCTGAAGTGGACCACCGCCCGCCACGATACGGCGGACGTGGCGTTTCTCTGCGGCGACATCACCCCACGCCGTCTGCGCGTGCCCGATGCGCCCGAACTGCTCACACACGCCAACGGTGCCACCGGCATCGAACAGCTGACCGTGGCGGTGCTCGACCTCGATGTGAGCCTCTCGCGCTGGCGCGCGTTGCTCGGAGCACACACCGCCCCCGCCGGCATCGAGGAAGATGCCGCACGCGGCCTGCGCACCGCACGCATTGCGCTCGACGGCTTGGTGGTGATTCTCGAAAGTCCAGCGCATACGAATGGCAACGCGCAGCTGGCGCAACACCTCGCCACCCGCGGCGAGGGTCCGTATGCGATGCGTCTGCGCGGAGTTTCCGCACCATGGAACGACCCGGCCGCAGCGCACGGATTTGTGCCGGTCGCCTGACGCGGCAACCCCTGCTTCCACCGCATCGCACGATGCGGCGGGAGTGGGGACACACATCGACGACATCTTCAAGCCGCTCACTTTTTCGAGAGCAAAAGCACACGCCAGCGCGGCGCGGAGTGCATCCCCGTATTTTCCCTAGCCCGCGGAATGCAAAAAACATTTGCAGGATTGCGCATGTATATTTAATCTATTAAATAAATGACATCCGCACTCAAACATCGCAATCTGCCGAGCCTGCTCTTGCAGGCCCGTGAATCCATCATGGAACACACGCGGCCGCATCTGCGCCAGCATGGTTTGTCGGACCAGCAATGGCGAGTGCTGCGCGCGTTGGGCAACGGTGAAGCACTCGAAACCGGGCATGTGGCGAGGGACGCATTCCTGCTCGGACCGAGCCTGACCGGCGTCCTCGCGCGCATGGAGCGCGACGGGCTCATCGAACGCAAGCGCGACGCGGCCGATCAACGTCGCTCGGTGGTATCGGCCACCCCCAAAGGCCTGGCACTGGTGCAAAAGCTTTCCAAGGAAATTGCCGACCACTACGCCGCGCTGGAAGACACCTACGGCAAACAGAAGCTGCGCGATCTGTACCACCTGCTGGATGAATTGATCGCACTGGAGCGCAAATGATTGCGGCGGCGCACGAACACATCGGGACGGTGTACGGCGCGCTGCTCAATGACCGCGCTACCGTCGCCCGACTCACACCACAGTTCAGCGAAGCGCCCTACAAGGCCCCGCCACAGGCCCCCGTTCTGTATATCAAACCGCGCAACACCTTGGCCGCCGAAGGCGCGGTGGTGCCCGTGCCCGAACAACCCGGCGAGGTGCGCGTGGATGCCACCATCGGCCTCGTCATCGGCCGCGCCGCCACCCGCGTGACGCGCGAGCAGGCCCTGTCGCATGTGAGCGGCTTTGTGATCGCCAGCGACCTCACGCTGCCGCACGAAAGCTACTACCGCCCCGCGATTCGCCAACGCTGCCGCGACCAGTTCTGTCCGATGAGCGCACCGCTGTCGAACGTGCACGATTTCGACGTGAACAAGGCGCATCTGGAAGTCCTCATCAGCAACCCAGCGGGCGACCGATCCGTCGCCTATCGGCGCAGCTTCGCCGACCTGGTGCGCAGCGCCGCGGTGCTGCTGTGCGACGTCACCGAATTCATGACGCTCTCGCCCGGCGATGTGCTGCTGCTGGGCCCGGGCGAAGGCTCGCCCATCGCGCATCCCGGGGACTCGGTCAGCATCCATGTGCCGGGTCTGGGCCGACTCAGCCATTCGCTGGTCCTGCAAAAAGGGTCCATCGCATGAAACACGCCCGCATTCTTCATCAAGGCCAGATCGTATCGGTGACCGAGGCCGCAGACGGCGGCGTGCAGCTGCCGGGCGGCAGCGTTATCGCCGAAAACCAGGTGACGTGGCTGCCGCCGATGAATTTCGGCACCATCTTTGCACTGGGATTGAACTACGCCGATCACGCCAAGGAAATCCAGTTCAACAAGATGCCCGAAGAGCCTCTTGTGTTTCTCAAGGGTCCGAACGCGCTGGTCGGACACCGCGGCACCTCGTATCGCCCGCCCGATGTGAAGTACATGCATTTCGAATGCGAGTTGGGGGTCGTCATCGGCTCGCGTTGCCGCAACGTGCGGCGCGAAGATGCCTACCGTTATGTGGCGGGTTACTGCACCGTCAACGACTACGCGATCCGCGACTATCTCGAGAACTTTTACCGCCCCAATCTGCGCGTGAAGAATCGCGACGCCTGCACGCCCGTCGGCCCGTGGTTTGTCGACGCGAGCGACATTGCCGACCCGATGAATCTGCAGCTGCGCAGCTGGGTCAACGGCGAGCTCAAGCAAGACGGCAACACGCGCGACATGGTCAACGATATTCCGTCGCTCATCGCCCATCTGTCGAGCTTCATGACGCTCAGCCCCGGCGATCTGATCATGACCGGCACGCCCGATGGCGTGTCCGATTGCCAAGTCGGCGACGAAGTCATCACCGAAATCGGCGGCGTAGGCCGCCTCATCAACACCATCGGCGGAGCGCCTCGCACCACCGCCATGTAGCCGGCAACGCCGGCCCGGGAATCTGGAGAAATTTCATGCGCATCGATCACCTGATCAACGGGAAGACGGTTCCGGGCGAGCGGTATTTCGAGACCATCAACCCCGCCACACAGGAAGTGCTGGCGGAGGTCGCGGAAGGCGGTGAATCGGAGGTCGACGCCGCGGTCCGCGCGGCCAAGGAAGCCTTCCCGAAATGGGCCAACACCCCGGCCACCGAACGCGCCAAGCTGATGCGCAAACTCGGTGATCTGATCGCCGCCCACGTGCCCGAGATTGCGCAGACCGAGACCAACGACTGCGGTCAGGTGATCGCCCAGACCGGCAAGCAACTGGTGCCGCGCTCGGCCGACAACTTTCACTACTTCGCCGAAATGTGCACGCGTGTGGACGGCCACACCTACCCCACGCCCACGCACCTCAACTACACGCTGTTTCATCCGGTGGGTGTGTGCGCGCTGATCTCGCCGTGGAACGTGCCCTTCATGACGTCGACGTGGAAGGTCGCGCCCTGCCTCGCGTTTGGCAACACCGCCGTGCTCAAGATGAGCGAGCTCTCGCCGATGAGCGCCGCGCGGCTGGGGGAGTTGGCCCTCGAGGCCGGCATTCCCCCGGGCGTGCTGAATCTCGTGCACGGCTACGGCAAGGAAGCCGGCGAGCCACTGGTGCGCCACAAGGATGTGCGCGCGGTGTCATTCACCGGATCGACGCTCACCGGCAACCGCATCGTGCAGGCGGCGGGCCTGAAGAAATTCAGCATGGAGCTGGGCGGCAAGAGCCCGTTTGTGATCTTTGACGACGCCGACTTCGAGCGCGCGCTCGACGCGGCGGTGTTCATGATCTTCTCGAACAACGGCGAGCGCTGCACCGCAGGCAGCCGCATTCTGGTCCAGCAAAGCATCTACGCCAAGTTCGTGGATCGCTTCGTCGAGCGGGCCAAAAAGATCCGCGTGGGCGATCCGCTCGACGAGCAGACCATCGTCGGCCCGATGATCAGCAAGACCCATCTCGCCAAGGTGCGCCACTACATCGAGCTGGGCAGCAAGGAGGGCGCGAGCCTGCTGTGCGGCGGCCTCGCCCAGCCCGATCTGCCCGAGCGCGTGAAGCGCGGCAACTACGTGCTGCCCACGGTCTTCGCCGACGTCGACAACCGCATGCAGATCGCGCAGGACGAGATCTTCGGCCCGGTGGCCTGCCTCATTCCGTTCAAGGACGAGGCACATGCCATCGCGCTGGCCAACGACATTCAATACGGTCTTTCCAGCTACGTGTGGACCGAGAGCGTGGGCCGCGCCCACCGCGTGGCTGCAGCGATCGAGGCCGGCATGTGTTTTGTGAACAGCCAGAACGTGCGCGATCTGCGCCAGCCGTTTGGCGGCACCAAGGCCTCGGGCACCGGGCGCGAAGGCGGCACGTGGAGCTACGAGGTGTTCTGCGAGCCCAAGAACGTCGCGGTGTCCCTCGGCAGCCACCACATTCCGCATTGGGGCGTGTGACCATGAGCCTCTACGCGATGCAGAAATTTCTGTTCCACCTCAACCGCGACGCACAGGTCCAGCGCCGCTGGCGCGAGGACCGCGATGCGCTGCTCGCCGAGTATCCACTCGACGCCGAAGAGCGCGACGCGATGCATCGCGGCGACATCGGCAAGCTCTACGTGCTCGGTTGCAACGGCCAATTGCTGATGCACTTTGCGCCGCTGCTGGGCATCGCCTGGCCGGACTATCTGCAGGCCATGCGCGACGGCGTGCTGCAGCACGGCCCGGTGCGTCAGGGCGTGTATGCGATGACCACCAGCACCCAAGAGAAAGTGGCGGGAGTCTAGCGATGAGTCTTGTTTTTTCAGCCGTCTGCAGCCACGCACCGGGAATCACCGGTCGCGCGCATCTGGCCGATCCCGCCGTCAAGGAGGCCGTGCACGGCGCCATGCACGACCTGGGCGAACGCCTGGCGGCGGCGCGTCCCGATGCGGTGATCGTGGTCGCGGCCGAGCATTTCGCCAACTTCTTCATGAACAACATGCCCGCGTTTGCGGTCGGCATGGCGGACCAATACGAAGGCCCGATCGAAGACCCCGCGTGGCTGGGCATCGCGCGGCGCGCCATCCCCGGCAACGCCGCGCTGTCGCAGCGCCTCATCACCGAGGTGATGCAGACCGTCGACGTGGCGTACGCGGAAGAATGGAAATTCGACCACGGCATCATGGTGCCGCTGCACTTTCTGACGCCGCAGTTCAACTACCCCATCATCCCCGTCAACATCAATTGCCAGGGCCCACCGCTCGCGCCACTGCACCGCGCATGGGCGTTTGGCGAAGCCCTGCGCCGCGCCTGCGACCAGGTCCCCGAACGCATTGCGCTGATCGGCACCGGTGGGGTTTCGCACTGGCCCGCCACGCCGGATTCCGGCAAGGTCAATCAGCATTGGGACCTGGAGTTCATGGACCGCTGGAGCCGCAACGACAAGGACGCCCTGCTCGCGTACACCGACGCGGAAACCTACCGCGATGCGGGCCAGGGCGGCTTTGAAATCCGCACCTTCATCACCGTGGCCGCTGCCGCACGCGGCGCGGGCACGGTGCACTTCTGCCAGCCCGTTCCCATCTTTGCAGTGAGCTGCACCACCGCCACCATGCAGGTCGTTTGAATGCCCCATATCGTCATGAATTACAGCGCCAGTCTGGAGTCGAAATCCGACATCCAGCTGCTGTGCCATTCGCTCGCCGACACCTTGCTCGCGCAGCGCGCGGAAGACGGCAGCCAGGTGTTTCCGACGGGCGGCGTGCGCGTGTTCGCCTACCCCGCAGCACACTGCGCGATCGCCGATGGCGGCGCGGCGGCGATGGAGGCCGGTGGCGACAGCGACTACGGTTTTGTCTACATCAACCTGCGCATGGGCTTGGGCCGCTCGCCTCTGGTGCATCGCAAGGTGGGCGACGCCCTGCTCGCCAGTGCCAGCGCGCATTTCGACCCTCTGTTCAAGCGCGGCCACTTGGGCCTGACCGTGCAGATCGATGAAAGCCCCGGGCAGGTGTATGACGGCAAGCGCAGCACCCTGCATCCGCTGTTCAACAAATCATGACTGCGGGACGACTTCATGTTTAGCGAAGCACAACTCACCCAACTGGCCAGCGAACTGGACCAGAGCGCGCGCACCCGCCAGCAACTCACCCACTTCTCGCAGCGCTTTCCCGGCATGAGCGTGGACGATGGGTATCGCATCTCGCGCGCGTGGGTGCAGATGCAGATCGCCAACGGCAGCCAAGTGATCGGCCACAAGATCGGCCTCACCTCGCGCGCGATGCAGGTCTCGAGCCAGATCGAAGAGCCGGACTACGGCACGCTCCTCGACCACATGCTCTACACCGCGAAGCCGGGCGAAGTGCTCGACATCCCCGCGCACAACTTCATCGTGCCGCGCGTGGAGGTCGAACTCGCCTTCGTGCT
The DNA here is from genome assembly GCA_937862875.1 of uncultured Comamonadaceae bacterium. Taxonomy (GTDB): domain Bacteria; phylum Pseudomonadota; class Gammaproteobacteria; order Burkholderiales; family Burkholderiaceae_C; genus Diaphorobacter_A. Next base: position 554 of record CALMCS010000117.1, on the reverse strand, counting down.
GCACAAGCCGCTGATCGGCCCGGGTCTGCCGGGCGGCAAGGAAATCGGCCTGCAGGACGTGCTCGACGCCACGCAGTACGTGACCCCGGCGATCGAGATCATCGACTCGCGCATCGAACAATTCGACCGCACCACCAAGGAGCCGCGCAAGGTCTACGACACCATCAGCGACAACGCGGCCAACGCCGGCGTGGTGGTGGGTGCGGAACGCGTCTCGCCCAACGATGTCGATCTTGCGTGGTGCGGAGCCATTCTGACCGTGAATGGCATCGTCGAAGAAACGGGTCTTGCTGCCGGCGTGCAAGGCAATCCCGCGATTGGTGTGGCATGGCTCGCCAACAAGCTGGCGCGCTGGGGGGAGTCGCTGGCAGCCAACGAGCTGATTCTCGCGGGCTCTTTCACGCGGCCGATCGTGGCCAATCGGGGGGACGTCTTCAACGCGGATTACGGTAGGCTCGGGCAGCTTCGCTTTCGGTTTGTTTGAGGTGGGGTTTTCATCGCGAGCCCCAGAGTTCGAGCCTTTTGCCTTAGCCGTGGTGCCTTGATTGCGACCA
>CALMCS010000116.1 GCA_937862875.1 uncultured Comamonadaceae bacterium | reverse complement strand
CCACAGGCGATCATTCCACCGACCATTCCGCTCGAGGAGCCGCGCGCCAGTGCCGCAGCGCCAGAGGCTGCCAAAGCCGAGAATGCTGACTACGCCCACGAGCTGCTGGAGGCCTTCAAGAACGGCGCGGGCCTCACGGATTGCCGCTACCCACAGCAGATCACACCCGAGCTGATGTTCATGGTCGGCCGCATGCTGAGCACCTCCGTACAGGGCAGCATGGACCTACTGAGCTCGCGCGCGGTGGCCAAGCAGGAGGTGCGCATAGCGGTCACGCTCATCAACGCCGAGGCCAACAACCCGCTCAAGTTCTTGCCCACGGGCGCTTCGGCGCTGGCGCAGATCTTTGGCCCGAAGATGCCGGGCTTCATGACCGGCCCCGCCGCCATCGCCAACGCGCATCAAGATCTGCGCAGCCACGAGGTGGCGATGATGGCCGGCATGCAGGCCGTGTTGCAGGGCATGTTCGAGCGCTTCGATCCTCAGGCGATCGAAGACCAGCTCGATGCGCAAGGCAAGCAGCGCACCCTGTTCAACGCGCAGCGCCAGGCCAAGCTGTGGGACATCTACCGCACCCGCTATCAATGGTTGCGCGACGAAATGAAGAACCAGACACCCGCCTCATGGGGACATGAGTTCCATGGCGCATACCAATCCGAGACCGACAGCATCGCAAACAAAGGACCCGGAAAGTGACCCCTCCACAAGTTCCGACGGCTGAGCAATCCCTGGCTCTGGTTCACCACTCGCTCTCCCGCCAGGGCGACCGCGACTACAACGAAGACGCCTACTGCCACGTGCGCGATGGCGACATCGTTTCTTTCGCCGTGGCGGATGGCATGGGCGGCGCGGCCGGCGGCATGCAGGCCTCCGGCATCGCGATGGCCACCATCCGCAAGAACCGTTTGACGCTGGACCCGACAGAGTTCGCCAACCAACTGGAAGCCCTCTCGGAAGAGATCAAGGCCGAGCAGGTGCAAAAGCCCAACTTGTCCAAGATGTCCACCACCGTGGCCGAGCTGCGCATCGACACCTATACGCAAAAGGCGATCTGGGCCCATTGGGGCGACACGCGCGTCTATTGGTTTCGCGAAGGCGAGCTCAAGGAGATGACC
>CALMCS010000115.1 GCA_937862875.1 uncultured Comamonadaceae bacterium | reverse complement strand
GCAGCACGTTGTCCCAGCGCCATTGATCGTCGCCGGTGATCTGCGCCCACTGGTCATAGTCCCGCGCCTGGCCGCGCATGTAGATCATGCCGTTGATGCTCGAACAACCGCCCAGCGTCTTGCCGCGCGGATAGCGCAGCGTGCGACCGTTCAGGCCCGGATCGGGTTCGGTGTTGTACAGCCAATCCGTGCGCGGGTTGCCGATGCAATACAGATAGCCGACGGGGATGTGGATCCAGTGATAGTCATCCCTGCGGCCCGCCTCGATGAGCAGGGTGCGCAGTTGCTTGGCCCCGGTGAGCCGGTTGGCGAGCAGCGCTCCCGCTGTGCCGCCGCCGATGATGATGTATTCGAAAGTATTTTGGTTGTCGCTCATGGATGCCGGGTGCTTGACGATGTACAAACTGACAGACTGACTCACGCACCATACCGCGTGATGCTTAGTGGTGACTGACTGCACGCATTGTGCGAATCGGCCCCCGGCTGTCGAGAGGGTAAGCGCTGAGTTGCTATGCCTTTGATGGCATTGACGTCAAGGAGCTTGCGATATCCGCGGGTTTTGTGAAGTTTTTTCAATGCTGGCGCCACCCGGTGGCGTGTGGCATAGTCGCTAGAGCATTTGTCTGACAACACAGAGTGGGAACAACGCCAGAGCGAGCGCCTCATTTGTGGAATGATGGATGCTTTCGGGTAGCGTCCAACGCCAGCCTGCTGTGCCGCCTCTGACCCGAGTGCGGGCAGGCCTTTTTTCAGCGCGGGACATGCTGCCATTGCCAACTGTGCAAAATCGGGTTCGTACAGACCCATTGGGCCCCGTTTGGCGTCGTTTGGATTTGTACCTTCAATGGGTTGTGGTTGCGGTTGCGTCCCGCCCTTCGGCCCTTTTTACTTTGCCATGCAGATTTCGAATCCGCCTTCGATCATTGCCGATACTGGTTCAGCTCCTCGCGTGAAGGCGCAGGGAGATTGGATTGCTGCGGCCTTTGCGGACCGACAACATTGGAAGCAACTCCAATCGGAGTTGGCACGCGTCAAGAATGTCGGCGACTGGGATTTGCAGGGCATCGAGCGCATTGATCACATTGGCGCGCAGGTGCTCTGGAATCAATGGGGGCTGCAATGGCCCGCGCAGATCAATATTTCTGCCGCTCAGCGCGATATTTTTGATCAGGTCGCCAAGTTCAGCGCGGCCGAAATTCCCCCGGCCAAGAGCTCGTGGCTGGCGCGGCAGGTGGATGCGCTCGGCGGTGGGGTGCTCAAGTCGATCTCGCATCTGGCCGATGTGGCGGCGTTGATCGGGCAGTTGATGTTCGACATCCTGCGCCTGATCCGCAATCCGAGACGCGGGCCCTGGCGGGACATTTCCAGTCATATCTACCAAATGGGCGCGACGGCGCTGCCGATTACCGCGTTGGTGGGATTTCTAATCGGCGTGGTGCTGGCGTATCTGATGTCGCTGCAGCTCAAACAATTCGGTGCAGAGACTTTCATCGTCAATATTCTCGGGATTTCGCTGGTGCGCGAACTCGGTCCGATGTTGGCTGCCATTTTGGTGGCGGGTCGGTCGGGATCGGCGATCACGGCGCAGATTGGGGTGATGCGCGTGACGGAGGAGCTGGATGCGCTTCGCGTCATGGGCATTCCGCACGGCTTTCGTCTGGTGATGCCGCGTGCGCTGGCGCTGGGCATTTCGATGCCTTTGGTCGCGCTGTGGACGACCCTGGCCGCGCTCGGCGGCGGCATGCTCGCTGCCGATGTGGCGATGGGAATTTCTCCCGGTTATTTCGTGGAGGCACTGCCCGCCGCCGTGAACGCATCGAACCTCTGGTTGGCGATGGGCAAGTCGGTGGTGTTCGGCGTGTTCATTGCGCTGATTGGCTGCCACTGGGGGTTCAGCGTCGAGCCCAATACGCAGAGCCTGGGTGAGGGCACCACGGCCTCCGTGGTGAGCGCCATCACGATGGTGATCATCGTGGACGCGCTGTTCGCCATCGCGTTCAAGAATCTGGGGTTTTGAGAATGAGCACGACAGAAACCACCCCGGTAACGCCAGCGTCACCACCGCCAGAGGGCTCCCTGCCGCCGGTGGTTGTCGACGTCGAAAATCTCTCGACCGTGTTCGGCAAGGGCGCAAGCGCGTTCACCGTGCACAAGGATTTGAATCTCACCGTGCGACGAGGCGAAGTCCTGTCGCTGGTGGGCGGCTCGGGCACCGGCAAGACGGTGTTGCTGCATCACATTCTGGGTCTCACAACGCCGACCACCGGCACGGTGACCGTGCTGGGTCGCCCGGCCAAGGAATTGACCGGAGAGGGCGCTGCAACGCGCGTGGGCATGCTGTTCCAACAGGGCGCGCTGTTCTCGGCCTTCAGCGTGATCGAGAACATCGCATTCGCGCTCAATGAGCAGGGCACTCTGCCGAAGTCGGTGATTCAGGAAGCGGCCATGGTCAAGCTGCAGATGGCGGGGCTCAAGCCCGAGGTGGCCACGCGCATGCCGGCCGACTTGTCGGGCGGCATGATCAAGCGTGTGGCGCTGGCGCGTGCGCTGATGATGGACCCGCCCCTGTTGTTGCTGGACGAGCCCACGGCGGGTCTCGACCCTGCGGGGTCCGATGAGTTCTGCGATCTGCTGCGCGATCTGCACAACTCGCTCGGGCTCACGGTAATCATGGTCACGCACGATCTGGACACGCTGTTCGCGCTGTCTTCGCGCGTGGCGGTGCTGGCGGACAAACGGGTGATCGTCGACGCGCCTCCTCACGAGGTGGTGCATTTCGATCATCCATTCATTCGCCACTTTTTTCTCGGAGATCGCGGTCGTCGGGCCATGGCCCCCGTGGCATCGGCGTCAGCCGAGTCTTCGAATAAGGAAAACTGATGGAAAACAAGTCACACGCACTGGCTGCGGGAATTTTCTTGATCGTGGTGACGGCGTTGCTCGCCGGCCTCGGCCTCTGGCTCTCGCGCGACAAGACGGATTACCGCATCTTCGAACTCTCGAGCAAGGGCAGCGTCACGGGTCTGCAGCCGCAGGCCGCGGTGCGCTACAAGGGCGTTGCGGTCGGCAAGGTCACCAAGGTGGGCTTTGATCCACAGGCGACCGGCAATGTGCTGATTCGCATCGCGGTGAACGAGAGCACACCGATCAGCGAAACCACCTTTGCCACGCTGGGCTACCAGGGCGTGACCGGTCTGGCCCATGTGCAGCTCGACGATGCGGAGTCGCCGCTCGAGCCCACGCCCGCCGGCCCCGATGGTATTCCGCGCCTGCCGCTGCAGTCGTCGCAGTTCAGCCAGATTGCCGAGCAGATTCCCAACATCATGGTGCAGGTGAATGAGGCCACGCACCGCCTGAATACCCTGCTGGGCGACGACAACCAGAAGCGTTTTGGCACGGCCCTGGAGCAACTGAGCGACGCGGCCGGCAGCGTCAACGTGTTGGTCAAGCGACTCGACAACACCGTGGCCACCAAGCTCGATCCGGCGCTGGCCACCATGCCCGCGCTCGCCAAGGATGCACAACAAACGCTGGCGTCTCTGCGCTCTGCGGGCGACAGCGCTGCGCGCGCTGCCAACGACATCGGCAAGACCGTGCAGGGCTTGAACCAGGAGGGCGGCCCGCTCAAGGAAATTGCCAGCAGTGCGAAATCGCTGTCGGGTGCCGCCGATCGCTTTGGTCGCGTGACCCTGCCGCGCCTGAATCGCGCCGCGGACGATACGGGCAGCGCCGCACGTCGCCTGGGCCGCACGGCCGGCGACATCAGCGACAACCCGCAGTCCCTCATTTATGGCACCGGCAACCTTTCCGCCGGACCGGGCGAGCCCGGATTTGTGGCTCCTGCGCCTGCAGTCGCCAACCCACGTTGAAGGGGGTCCCACTCATGAACACATTTTTGAATTTCTCACGGGCCCGCTGGGCACCATCGATGGCGGTTCGCAAGTCGCTGGCCGCAGTCACCTTGCTGGGGCTGGTGGCGGGCTGCTCGGTGCTGCCCAAGCCGCCATCGCGCGTCGATATTTTCGACTTCGGCCCCGGTCTCACCAAGACCGCAGAGGCATCGCAGGCCGCCACGCCGTTGCCACCGATCGCCCTGGCCGACTTCACCAGCGCGGGCGTGCCCGATGGTCGCTCGGCGCTGTTCTACCGACTGGCGTACTCCAACGCGCAGATGCTGTATCCGTACACGCAGGCCCGCTGGAGCCAACCACCCACCACGCTCATGCAATTGGCCGTGCGCGATCGCCTGGGCGTGCGCCGTTCGGTGATCTATGGTGACCAGAATATCGACCAGCAGATCAAGGGCGGCCAGTCCCCCACGGTGCTGCGCGCCGAGGTGGAAGAGTTCAGCCAGGTGTTCCAGTCCGAGAAGGACAGCGTGGGACTGGTGCGCGTGCGCGTCTCCATGGTGGACTCGCTCAAGGCGGGCGACGAGCTGATCGGCCAACGCGTGTTTGTGGCGCAGCGTCCCGCACCAACGCCCGATGCCGCCGGAGGTGCCAAGGCGCTGTCCGACGCCGCAGCGCAGGTCGCCGACGAGATCGCCCAATGGGTCGAGCAGAGCAAACACTGATCGATCGATCGATCGAACAAACAAAGACATTTATTGAGCAGAGCATCATGAGCAGCAGCATTCCGCAAATCGACCTCGCCGACATCAACAGCTCCCTGGGCCACGATGCGCAGGGGCTGGTCAACTGGGCCGTGGGCTTGGGCCTGACGTCCATCGTGACCACGAACTTCCGTCCCTTCGAAGCGGTGATCCTGCACATGTGCGCGCGCGCTCAGCCCGACATGCGCGTGATCTGGATGGACAACGGCTACAACACCGACGCCACCTACCAGTTCGCCGACGAAGTCACCAAACAACTGGGCCTGAATCTGTCGATCTACCTGCCGCGCCGCAGCCGCGCGCACCGCGAGGCCGTCGAGGGAGCCGTGCCTGCGCTCGACGATCCGCGCCACGCCGCCTTCACGGAGGAGGTCAAGCTCGAGCCGTTTGCACGTGCCCTGCGCGAGACTGCACCCCAAGTCTGGTTCACCGCCCTGCGCGCCACCGACACCGCGGTGCGTGCCCAGATGGAGCCGGTCAGCATGAATCCCGATGGCCTGATCAAGGTCGCGCCGCTGCTGCACTGGAGCTCCAAGCAGCTCTACGAATACCTCGTCGAGCATGGCCTGCCCAACAACTTCGACTATGTCGACCCGACCAAGGGCGAAGACAACCGCGAATGCGGTCTGCATCTGGCGCACTGAGCACCTAGGCCACTCCATCGCCCGGCGCGTGTCGGGCGATAACCTACGTACACGCGGCCTGTTTGGCTGACATGACTGCGCCGAGTCCGACTACCTCCAGCGTGCTCGGCAGCTCCCAGAATTGGTTCATCCTATTTACCAATTAACGGAGCCAAACCAATGATCCACGCCACTCGTCACCTGATCGCCGCAGCCACCCTGGGCCTGTTCGCCACCGCTGGTTTTGCAATGACCAGCGCCGAGCACAAGGCCGCAGAGCAAAAGATTTCTTCGGACTACAAGGCCGACAAGGCCCAGTGCGCAGCCCTCGCAGGCAACGCCAAGGATGTCTGTGAGAAAGAGGCTTCGGGCAAGCACAAGGTTGCCAAGGCCGATCTGCAAGCGGCTTACAAGCCCAGCAGCAAGGCTGGTTACAACGCCCGCGTAGCACGCGCCGATGCGGCTTATGACGTCGCCAAGGAAAAGTGCGATGACCTGTCGGGCAACCCCAAGGATGTCTGCGTCAAGGACGCCAAGGCCGCTCATGTGAAGGGCAAGGAAGAAGCGAAGGTCGTTCGCGCAGAAACCAAGCCGGGTGAGACCGTGAACCAGAAGGCCGCCAACGTGGCGGAGACCAAGCAGGACGCCGCTCACGAAACACGTGAGGCGCAGTACAAGGCCGCTGCCGAGCGCTGCGATGCCCTGAGCGGTGACGTCAAGGACAAGTGCGTGGCGGACGCCAAGCGCGCATTTGGTCAGTAAGTAAGTCAACGCGCCCGGGAGTAGCCTCCGGGTGCAGCACCGTGCAAAGCCTCGCATCCGCGGGGCTTTGTCACGTCTGCAGCGCCAACGGCGACCGCGTTCTCTGTATTTCCAAAGTGGGCATTGCGGCCATTCGAATATACGAAACGTATATTGCGCGTAAGATTGCCGCATGGGAATCGTCAAAATTTCAGATGAACTGCACGATCAGATTCGTCTTTCCAGCGCGGCCTTGAGCCGTTCCATCAACGCTCAGGCCGAGCACTGGCTGCGTGTCGGTCAGTTGGCCGAACACCATCCACATCTGGATTACGCGGGCATCTGCGCGCTGCTGCTGGACGCGGCACGCGAGGCACAGCCCAGCGCCGTACCGCCCAAGGCAGCGCCGCGATCCACGGCCGCCGTGCGCCTGGTCGGAGGCCGATCATGAGGCGCGGACGAGAACGCGTGGTGCCGCTTCGCGATGCGCGCGAGATCGCCCTGTCGCGCGAAGCCGGTGGTTTGGCCGCCAGGGTGCTGGCGATGCTGACGCCGCACGTGCAAGCCGGCGTGAGCACCGACCACCTCGATCAACTCTGCAACGACTTCATCGTGAACGAGCTGCGCTGCGTGCCGACCAACGTGGGCTACGGCGGTTTCCCCAAGACCATCTGCACGTCCCTGAATCACGTGGTGTGCCACGGCATCCCCTCGGCGCAGGAGTTTCTCAAGGACGGCGACATCCTGAATGTCGACGTCGCCGTGACGACGCCCGAGGGCTGGATTGGCGACACCAGCCGCATGTACTACGTCGGCGAGCCCAGCAACCAGGCCAAGCGCCTGGTGAACACGACCTATGAAGCGCTGCTGGCCGGCATTCGCGCCGTGAAGCCCGGCGCCACGCTGGGCGATGTGGGCCACGCGATCGAGAGCGTGGCGCATCGCGAGCGCTTTGGCGTGGTGCGCGAGTATTGCGGCCACGGCATCGGCACCGTGTACCACGACGAGCCGCAGGTGCTGCATTACGGCACGCCCGGGTCTGGCATGAGGCTGGAGACCGGCATGATCTTCACGATCGAGCCGATGCTCAACGCCGGCAAGGCCGCCACACGCGAGCTGAGCGATGGCTGGACCGTGATCACCAACGACAAGTCGCTGTCCGCGCAATGGGAGCACATGGTGGTCGTGACCGAAACCGGTGCCGACGTGCTCACGCGCTGGCCCGAAGGCACGGGAAGCTATCCCTCCGTCTGAATATCGCCTTGGCGCTTCCGATGGGCTGATGATGTATATCAAGGCGCGCGCGTCGATCCCCTCCTAATCTCCCAGATCGCCTGCTTGAAGGCGATCTGGAAGGAAATGGAAATGAACTCGCTGAAATGGTCTGAGGGATTGGCGCTCGATCTGCCGCTGATGGACCAGACGCACATGGAGTTTGTCGAACTGCTGCAGGTGGTGGATGCCGCAGGCGACGACTCGGTTCTCGCGGCCTGGAAAGCACTCATCGCGCACACCGACGTGCACTTCGCACAAGAAGACCGCTGGATGGCGGCCACCCAATTCGCCTCGGGCAACTGCCACAGCGTGCAGCACAAGGTCGTGCTGCAGGTGATGCGCGAGGGCGAGGCGCAAGGTGAAAAGGGCGAGCTGCAGGTGCTGCGCGACATGTCGCGCGAACTGGCCACCTGGCTGGTGCAACACACCCAAACCATGGACGCCGCGCTCGCCCTGCACCTGCGCCGCGTGGGCTACGACCCCGAGACGGGGCTGGTGACCTCGCCCGATCTGTTGCCCATTGAAGTCATTCACGGTTGCGGCGGTGCCTGTTCTCCGGGCGATGCGCATGGGGCGCACAAGGGCGGGGCGGTTGCCGCCGCCCACGCCCATTGAAAAATCAAGGTTTTTCGCGGATTGCCGGGACTTTGATTGGATCCGGTATCCAAACACCCCACTTCGCAGCGAGCAGAGCCCAGTAACTGGGCCCTCG
>CALMCS010000114.1 GCA_937862875.1 uncultured Comamonadaceae bacterium | reverse complement strand
TCACCATTGCAGGCTGATGAAGTCGCGTGCTTCGTCGCCCAGACGGCGTTGTGCCGTGGGGGTGATGTAGACCTTGTCGGCGAACAGGTAGCGGGTGGGGTCGACGTTGGGGGTCAGGGTGCTTGGCGTGCACAGGGCAGAGTTGATCTGGTTCGCGCCGATGCCGATGCCTGGGCCTGCGTCCACGGAGGTGCAGACGGGGTTGGCGCTGTCGACGAAACCGTAGTTGCCCGGGTTGCCTTGGTACAGGTTGACGCGGTAGGCCACGTCGAAGAACAGGACCTGGCGACCGCCCAGTGGGTTGATGTCGATCTTCAGGCGGTTGTTCAGTGCCAGTTGGACCTTTTCGAACAGTCCCTGCTGGCCGATCTGTGCGCCCCATGGGGTGCGGCCGAGGTCGTAGGTGCCGGCGACGAGCACGTGCTTGGCACCTGCATCGACCACGCGGCGGACCTGGACTGCCAGATCGGCACCGGCTTGCGTGGAGTTGGCGAGCAGTTGTTCTTCGGTGATGGTGCCGTTCAGGAATGCCGTGGTGTTGGCAATCACGTCGCTGATACCCGCGTTGACCACCACCAGATCGTTGGCCTGGAACGTGTTCTTCGCGAGGAAGCCGTCGATCTGCTTGACCACCGTGGGCGTGCTGGCATTGCCGACTGCGTCAGGGGTCTGGGAAACGCGGGCGTTGCCGTAAGCGTAGTTCCAGCCACCCTTGGACGAGGGAGTCAGGGTCACGTCGTAGCGTGCCGCAAGCTCTGTGGTCCAGTTGTTGATGGTGCCATCATTGATGGTGTAAGCCGATCCGAGTTGGCCGGTGTCGGCCAGACCATCACCAAAAACAACGAAACGGCTCGGGCTGATTGCCGAGTCCACACTGCTGGAGCCGCATGCGCTGAGCAGGGCCGCCGAGGCACATGCTGCAGTCACAAGAGTGCGACGCGTCCAATTTGCTGCCATATATTTCTCCAAAACGATCGCGTGAGTGTAACTATTGCGTGTAAACCGTGCGCGGGCCATCCGCTACAAACTGTAGGGAAGCCATGGGCTCAGGCCGCGGCGGCGCGTTCGAGACGGTCTCGAACGCCTTCCCAATCGTCAGATTCGGGCGGGGTCTCCACCCAAATCAGTTTGACGCTGGCGTGATCAAAGTCGCGCAGTGCGGCAAAGAGTTCCTGGCCGGCGGCGAGGGCGTCGTCCGGCATGCGGCGCTGTACCAGCCCTTTTGCGGGCGAGCGCATCGGCGCGCGGGTGTAGACGGCAATGTGGGCGGCGTCCGTGCCCAGCAGGTCGAGTGCGGTCTGAATCTGCTTGGCACCCATCAGGCGCACGGTGGCGCTGGGCGCGTAGTGCGCGAGCAGCGTGCCCGAGGCGCGTGGTGTGTGGTCCGGCATCTCGTCTTTCGACAGGGGCCGAATGCCGCAGGCGCGTTCGATGTCGTCGCGGGTGATGGCTCCGGGGCGCAGCAGCACGGGGGTGCCGCGCGTGCAGTCGACGATCGTCGATTCGATGCCCACTTCACAGGAACCACCGTCGAGCACCAACAGATCGTCCCCAAATTCGGAGGCCACATGCGCCGCCGAGGTGGGGCTCACGCGGCCAAATTGATTGGCGCTGGGAGCGGCGACGCCCCAGACCGGTGGCTCGAGCTGTTGGCATTCCAGCAGCACGGCGTGGGCGATCGGGTGGGCGGGGCAGCGCAGTCCGACGCTGTCCTGACCGCCGGTCGAGGCCTTCGCCGCCTGTGGCAGGCGCGGCAGAATCACCGTGAGCGGGCCGGGCCAGAACGCGTCGATCAGCTGCTGCGCAAACACCGGCACTTCCTTGGCGTAGCGGGTGATGCTGGGGGCATCGGCCACGTGCACGATCAGTGGGTGGTTGGTGGGGCGACCCTTTGCCGCGAAAATTTTCGCGACGGCTGCGTCATTGTCCGCGTCTGCGGCCAGGCCGTAGACGGTTTCAGTGGGCAGGCCGAGCAGTTCGCCGCGTTGCAGTGCCGCCGCAGCGGCCTTGACCGATGCGGGCAGGCTTCCATCCAGAATCATGACGCGGTGCTCGCTTTCAGAACGGCTCGATGCCCAGAATGGCCGCCGCCTTCAACGCCGTGGCGCGCACCGCTTCGGGCGTCGCTCCGGTGATGTTGAGGTGGCCCATCTTGCGGGCGCGCTTGGCGTCGTGCTTGCCGTAGAGGTGCAGGGTGCAACCGGGCAAGGCCAGCACCTGATCCCAGGCGGGGGTGGTGGCGACGTCGGAATCCTTGAACCACAGGTCGCCCAGCAGATTCAGCATGATCGACGGGCTGTGCTGGCGCGGCTGCGTCAGCGGCAGGTTGGTCATGCAGCGCACTTGCAGCTCGAACTGCGACACGTCGCAGGCGTTCTGGCTGTAGTGACCGCTGTTGTGCGGACGGGGGGCGATCTCGTTGACCACCAGCATGCCGTCGGCCAATACGAAAAACTCCACGCACAGCACGCCGACATAGTCGAGGCCGATGGCGACGGATTGGGCCGCCGCAATGGCCTTTTCGACCGTGGTGGCGGGCAGATTGCCCTCGTACACCTCGGTGACGGCCAGAATGCCGTCGCGGTGCAGGTTGTGCTGCACCGGCAGATTCACGATGCTGCCATCGCGTCCGCGGGCGATGATGACGGAGCACTCGTGCGCCAGCGGCAGCATTTTTTCGAGCACGCAGGCCACGCGGCCCAGGTCTTCCCATGCGGCATTCAGCTCTTCGTGCGTTTTCACGCGCACCTGGCCCTTGCCGTCATAGCCCATGCGGGCGGTTTTCAGAATGCCGGGCAGGAGCGCGTCGTTGACCGCAGCGAGCTGTTCCGGCGTTTCGATCACCGCGTAGGGCGCGCATGGCACGCCGCACTTCATGAAGTGGGCTTTCTCGGCGGCGCGGTCCTGTGCAATCGCAACGGCCGAGCCGGCAGGCGACACCGGCACGCTTTGCGCGAGGATGTTGAGCGATCCGGCGGGGACGTTCTCGAATTCGGTGGTGACGGCGGCGCTCAGGCGGGCCAGTTCAGCCAGACCTTGCGGGTCTTCGTAGCCCGTGCGGATGTGGTGATGGCTCACCAGACCGGCGGGGCTGGTGGGGTCCTGGTCCAGAACCGCCGTGAAGTAGCCCATGGCCTGAGCGGTCTGGGCAAACATGCGGCCCAGTTGGCCGCCGCCCAGCACGCCGAGCGTGGCACCCGGAAGAATCACGGCATTGTGTGGCTTGCCACTCATGCGGACACCGGGGGCAAGGTCATGGCGCGTGCCGCATTGGTTTGTTCGACGCGGAAGGCTTCGAGCTTCTCGCGCAGGGCGGGGTTTTCGTTGGCCAGCAGAGCCACCGCAAACAGTGCGGCATTGGCAGCACCGGCGGTGCCGATCGCGAAGGTGGCGACCGGTACGCCCTTGGGCATCTGCACGATCGAGTGCAGCGAATCGACGCCGTTCAGGTGGCGGCTCGCCACGGGAACGCCGAGCACCGGCACGGTGGTCTTGGCGGCGATCATGCCGGGCAGGTGGGCTGCGCCGCCCGCGCCAGCGATGATGGCTTTGAGGCCGCGGCCGACCGCCGCTTCGGCGTAGGCAAACATGTCGTCCGGCATCCGGTGGGCCGAAACCACTTGCGCCTCATGGGCGATACCGAATTGCTCGAGGATGGCTACTGCGTGCTGCATGGTCTCCCAGTCACTGCTGGAGCCCATCACCACACCGATTTGGATGGAGTTCATTTTGGGTATGTGCGAGGGGCAGCACAGGCATGCCCCACTTGGGTGGAACCCACAATTTTACTTTTTGTACGGCCCCTGCGTGCAATTCACCGGCGATAGACTGAATTTCGCTCAAATGAGCGGGTTGTGGCAGGGCTTGCAGGGGCGTTTTTTGATTGCCCTGAATATGCTGGAGAATGAGGCCTGCAGGAGAGCGGCGCGAGTGCCTGGCCACTTGCGAATTCCCGATTCGTCCTTATCTTTCAGCTTCATTGCTGTGTCCCATATCGATGCGCAGCCGCCGAGACAAGCGCTGCGCACCCTCCACGTCACCGGGTTTTGCCATGATTGATGTCACCGTAGAAAATTTTGAATCCGAAGTCATCGCCGCGTCGATGCAAACACCCGTGCTGGTGGATTTCTGGGCCCCGTGGTGCGGCCCGTGCAAATCGCTGGGACCGGTGCTGGAAAAGGCCGAGGTCGATTACGAAGGCCGTTTCAAGCTCGTCAAGATCGACTCCGACCAGCAGCAAGAGCTGGCCTCGGCCTTCGGCATTCGCAGCATTCCCACCTGCGTGCTGATGAAGAACGGCCAGCCGGTCGATGGCTTCATGGGCGCGCAATCCGAAGGCCAGGTCAAGGAATTTCTCGACAAACATGTGCCCGCCGCCGATGAGTCGCTGGCCGATGCCGAGGAAGCACTGGCCCAGGATGCGCCGGTCGAAGACGACGACGCCGAAAGCGTGCTCGAGCGTTTCCAGCACGCCGTGGTGACCGATCCTGCCAACGACGACGCGCGCTACGACTACGTCAAGCTGCTGCTGCAGCTGGGCCGAGAAGACGATGCCAAGGTCGCTTTTGCCCCGGTGATCGCCAAGGCCGAAACCTCGCGCAAGCTGAGCGCGCTGAAGTCCTGGATGGCGGCGCTCGATTTTGTCGCGCTGCACGCCTCCGGCCCCGACGCGATGGCGCAATTCGACGAGAAGATTGCCGCCAACAAGCGCGACTTCGAGGCCCGCTTTGGCCGTGCGCGCCTGCTGCTGTCGCAGCAGCGCTGGACCGATGCGATGGACGAGTTGCTCGACATCCTGATGCGCGACCGCACCTGGAACGACGACGCGGCCCGCAAGCTCTACATCGCGATTCTGGAGCTGATCGAGCCGCCCAAGGTCAAGGTGGCCGATGGCCAGATCCCGCCCGAAGACCCGACCGTGGCGACCTACCGCCGCCGTCTGTCCAGCGTGATCCTGAGCTGAGAATGCGGTGAACTCCGGCGTGCCACCCCGTCAGACCAACGCGACCCTGCCCCTGGCACGTCGCAGCGTGCTGCGCGTGGCCGCCCTGGCGGCTGCTTTGCCGGTCACGTCGCTGGCGCTGCTGGCCGGCTGCGCCGGCGTGCCCAAGCCGGATCGGGTGATCATGGGCCGCACGCTGTCGCGCACGCGCACCTACGTTCCGCCCGACTCCGTGTTCGAGGCGGCGCTGATGGACGTGAGCAACGAGAACGAACCGCCCATCGTGCTGGCGCGCCAGCGGGTCGAGCCCGCGGGCCAGGCGCCGTACGACATTGCAATTCCCTTTCAATCGAGCGACATCCGCCGCGGCGGCAAGTACGTGGTGCAGGCGCAGGTGTCGCTGTACGGGGAGCTGCTGCTGTACACACCGGGCGTGCATCCGGTGATCTTTGACCCGGTGCTGCAGCGCATGGACGTCATTCTGGAGCCGTACCCGCGCACCTACGCGACGGCGCGCGCAGGCAATCCGTTCGCCCAGACGCACTGGCAGTTGGTGAGCCTGGGGGATGAGTCGATCACGCCGGTGGGCGCTCCCGCAGAAGGCGCGGCCGCCGCATTCATTCAATTCCATCCGGCCCCCGGCGGCAATCCGCAAGAGGGCGTGTCGCGCGGCGAATTTTCCGGCTCTGGCGGCTGCAATCGCTTTCTGGGCAGCTATCAGCAAAACGGTCCGAGGCTCGCGCTGTCGATGGACACCACCTCGATTCGCCTGTGTCTGGACGGTGGCAAGGACGAGTCGGCCTTCCTGCGCGCACTCACGCAGGTGTCGGGCTTCATGCAGCGGGGCCGCGAGCTCGTGCTGCGCAATCAGGAGGGCAAGCCGTTTCTGCGCTTTCGGGCGCTGGAGGCAGGCGAGGCCGCGTTTGAGCCCTACGAGCCCCCCAATTCACAGCAATAGAGCTCATTGCTTTCTTTGAGGGCATGAAAAAGCCGCCTTGACTGCGCAGATCTTGCGCAATGCAGGCGGCATTTTTTCGATGCGTCGAGAGGGCCGATCGCCGGCCCCTTCGATGTTCGAGCCCTTAGGCAGTCAGGCGTTCCAGCGCTTCGCGGTACTTGGCGGCGGTCTTTTCGACCACTTCGCGCGGCAGGCGCGGTGCGGGAGCGGTCTTGTCCCAAGGCTTGCCGTTGATGCGGACTTGCTCGAGCCAGTCGCGCACGAATTGCTTGTCGTAGCTGGCGGGGTTGGTGCCGGTCTTCAGGGCTTCGTCGTAGCCTTCCACGGGCCAGTAGCGCGAGCTGTCGGGCGTGAGGACTTCGTCCATCAGCACCAGTTCGCCTTCGGGGGTGAGGCCGAATTCGAACTTGGTGTCGGCAATGATCATGCCCTTTTCCAGCGCGATCGCAGCGGCCTTTTCGTACAGCTGAATGCTGATGTCACGGATGCGCGTGGCCAGATCGAGACCGATCATTTCCACGGTTTGCTCGAACGTGATGTTCTCGTCGTGCTCACCCGCTGCCGCCTTGGCCGCTGGGGTGTAGATCGAGTGGGGCAGCTTGGACGCGTTGGTCAGGCCCTCGGGCAGCGGCACGCCGCACACCGAGCGCGATTCCTGGTATTCCTTCCAGCCGCTGCCGGCCAGATAGCCACGCACCACGGCTTCCACCGGAATGGGCTTCAGGCGCTTGACCAGCATCGAGCGGCCTTGCACTTGCGGTACTTCGGCGGGGGTGACCACGCTCTCGGGGGCGTCGCCGGTCAGGTGATTGGGGACGATGCCGGTGAGCTTGTCGAACCAGAACAGAGCCATCTTGGTCAGCAGCTCACCCTTGCCTGGAATGGGCTCGCCCATGATTACGTCGAAGGCGGACAGGCGATCGGAGGCCACCATCAGAATGCGGTCGTCACCCACCGCATAGTTGTCGCGCACTTTTCCGCGGGCCAGAAGCGGCAGCGAGGTCAGGGCGGAGGTATGCAGAGCGGAGGAGCTAGGCTGAGTCATTGCGGTTACAGGGCAAACACAAAAGAAAAATCCCCGGAGAACTGCAGCTACGCACACGGGCCACAGAGCAGATCCGGCAGGGAGGTGAGAGGGGATTTTACGCCCGCACCGCGAGCGCGTCAGCGGTTGGTGAATTTCGGCATCCATCGACCGGTCTGGGGTCGACAAAATGGCTGAAAACGTGGCCGCAAGAGGTGCCCCGAAGGGCCTTTCCGGGCAACCACGCATTGTGACTGTTTTTTTTCAGTTTGGCACTTGTAACAGCTAACCCCGGTAACCCAGCAGGACACGCGTTGATTTTCTGGAGGGGTGCGCGCATAGTGAATCCAACTGAATGCATTCAAGTTCGCCAGCCCCACTCTACTGATTGACAGAGAGCGGGGGTTATCTCAAACCATGCGTCAAAGGAGACGTTTTATGAACTTGACGATTAGCGGACATCATCTGGAAGTGACCCCGGCGTTGCGGAGTTATGTGATCAGCAAGATCGAACGCATCACGCGGCATTTCGACCAGGTGGTCGACGTCAAAGTGCTGTTGACGGTCGAAAACCAGAAAGAAAAGGACAAACGTCAAAAAGCAGAGTGCAATGTCAGAGTCAAGGGCAGCGATCTGTTCGCGGAAAGTGCCCATTTCGATCTGTACGCCGCGGTCGATGAGCTGATTGACAAGCTCGACCGCAAGGTGGTGAAGTACAAGGAGCGCCTTCAGGACCATCAGCCCGCGTTGCGCCGGGCTACCGCTCAATCCGCAGCAGCGGCGGCATAAAACGCCCCTGTGTCACGTATTCGGCGCGACTGATACATAATGCAGCCTCTTTATCTGTCGCGCCTGCAACCTTTTTCGATGGTTGGATACGCAACCGCCTTCCAAGGCGGTTTTTTGTTGCTTATAGTAAGTCCTTTAAGGGTTTACGCTGGACGCGCATAATTGCCACCATGAATCGCCTTGCATCCATACTGCCTCCAGCCCAAGTGCTGGTTGGCGTCGACGCCACCAGCAAGAAGCGCGCT
>CALMCS010000113.1 GCA_937862875.1 uncultured Comamonadaceae bacterium | reverse complement strand
GCCGTGATCGCGCGGGAACTGCAGCGGTCGTTGGGGCAGGGCATGCGCTGGGTTAACGATGAGCCATGGCGGTGCGCCGAGAGCCAGGGCAGAGGATGCGGCGCGCAACCAGTCGCGCCGGCTCCACGGTGCAGCCGGTGCCGCAAATTGGGCTGGGGCGCGACTACGCATCGACGTTCAATCGATCAGGCCATCAGCGTCTGCAGGCGCGAGTTGGCGCTGTCGCACTCGCCCATGCATTGCATCACCCACGCATCGTCGTGGTAGGTGGGCAGGTAGCGTTCACCGGCGTCGCAGAGCAGCGAAAGAATGGATCCCTGCTGACCGGCCGCGCGCATCTCGCTGGCCAGTCGCAGCATGGCGATGAAGTTGGTGCCGGTGGAGGGGCCAACGCGGCGGCCCAGCAGTTGCGAGAGTGCGCGCATGGCGGCGATCGAATCGATGTCGGCGACCTCTTCCATGCGATCGACGAGCGTGCGGATGAAGCTGGGCTCCACACGCGGGCGACCAATGCCTTCGATGCGCGAGCCCGCTGCGGTCAGCGTGACGTCGCCCGTGCGGTGGTATTCACCAAACACGGAGCCCACCGGATCGGACACGCACAACTGCGTTTCGTGGCGTTGAAAGCGGACGTAGCGACCGATCGTCGCGCTCGTGCCGCCGGTGCCTGCGCCGACCACGATCCAGCGTGGAATCGGGAAGCGCTCGTGCTCCATCTGCGTGAACATGCTCTCGGCAATGTTGTTGTTGCCGCGCCAGTCGGTGGCCCGCTCGGCGTAGGTGAACTGGTCCATGTAGTGGCCGTTGGTATCGGCCGCGATGGTGCGTGCGGCCTCATAGACCTGCGATGCGTTGTCCACGAAATGGCAGCGGCCGCCGTAGAACTCGATCAGTGCAATCTTTTCTGCCGACGTCGAACGCGGCATCACGGCGACGAAGGGCAGGCCCAGCAGGCGCGAGAAATACGCCTCGCTGACGGCGGTCGAGCCGCTCGACGCCTCGACCACGGTGGAGCCTTCGCGCAGCCAGCCATTGCACAGCGCATACAGAAACAGCGAACGCGCGAGGCGGTGCTTGAGGCTGCCGCTCGGGTGCGTCGATTCGTCCTTGAGATACAGGTCGATGCCGTGCTCCGCAAACGCGGGCAGGGGCAGCGGAATCAGGTGCGTGTCGGCGCTGCGCTGGTAGTCCGCTTCGATGCGGGCGATGGCCGTGTTCAGCCAGGAGGATTTCTTGTCGGTGTGGGCGGTGTGCATAGTGCTCGCTATTGTGGCAGCGTGGACGGTAATGGGCGGCGCTGTGGGGTGTTGTGGGGGCGTTGTCTACCAGTCTTCCTTGACGGCCAATACGGCCGATTTTCCGGCGGCGGCGCGACCGGCGATCCACGCGGTGAGGGTTCCCGAAATCACCAGCGCGAGCGCCAGTCCCAGAAGTCGCAGCCAGGGGATCTGCAGGTCCATGGTCCAGTGAAAGCTTTGCGGGTTGACGACAAACACCAGCACGGCCGACACCGCCAACCCGAGCAGCGTGCCTGCGGCCGCGCCGATGCTGGTCCACGCCGCGCCTTCACTCGCCACCACGGTGAGGATTTGGCCGCGCGTGAGCCCGAGGTGTGCGAGCAGGCCGAACTCCTTGCGACGCGCCAGCACCTGCGCGCTGAAGCTCGCGGCCACGCCGAACAGGCCGATGCCGATCGCCACGAATTGCAGCCAGTAGGTGACCGCGAAGGTGCGATCGAAGACCGCCAGCGAACGCGCGCGAATCGCGCCCGACGAGGTGAATTCGAGCGGCGCGTTGTGCATCACGGATTGAATCTGCTGCTGCAGTCGCAGCGCGTCGCTTTCGCTGCTCGGCCAGATGGCGAGATCGCTGGCGCGGTCATCGCCGGTGAGGCGCTGGTAGTCGTGAATGTCCAGCGCCACCGCGCCGAATTGGCGCACGTAGTCACGCCAGACACCGGCGACAAAGAATCGCACCGGGGGTTGCGCAGAGGCAGTGGACGGTGCGGGCACGAGGCCACTGGAAAGCGCTGGCCACTCCTGCCCCGGGCGCACGCCGTACAGCGCTTCAATGGCTTCGCTCACATACACCGCCACGGCACCTGCGGGGACGTTGTGGGTCGTGCCCACCATCGGCAGAATCTGCGCCACATCGTCTCCGAGTGGCCGCGCGAGAATGGCGACCGGGGCCTGCGTGGCGCTCAGGCGCAGACTGCTCACGCGCTGCGGTTGCAGGCGTTCGATGCCTTCGAGTTGCGTGATGGAGCGCACCTGCTCGGCAGAAAAAATGGCCGCATCGTCGCCCGCGGGCAGCCCTGCTGCGCGCACATACATCGGTGCGGGAACGACGGTGTTGAGCCATTCACTGACAGAGGTGCGAAAGCTGCTGACCATGACCGTCAATGCGACCGCCAGACTCAGGCTGGCAACGACACCGCCCACCGCCACCGACGCTACGCCGCGCATGCGATGGGCGCGCTCGACCGCGAGCAAGGGGAGTGCGCTGGTGCGCATGAACGGCAGCGCCAATTGCAGCAAGCCTTGCACCATCCACGGCAGCAAGGCGATGCCGCCGATCAGCAGCAGGCCGACCGATACATAGGCCGCAACAGGGACGCCCATCAGCGACGGAGCCTGTGCGAGCGCCGCGCTGGCAATCAGCAGCGCCACGCCGATCCACGGGCGTTGGGCGGAGCGCGTCATTGCACCCAGGCCCTTGAGTGTCTGTGCGGGCGGCAGGGTCTCGGCCTGGCGCGCAGGCCACCAGCCACCGACCAACGCGGCCACGATGCCGAACACGCCATAGATGCTGGCGGTCCAGCCGTTCCACTGCAGCGAGGGTTGTACGCCCGCAAAGTAGCCGCCGCCGAGATCGCCGCCCAGCAGGCGCAGCGCGAGTTCCGCGAGCGCGGTCCCGAGTGCGATGCCGGCCACGCTGCCGACGATGCCCAGCAAGCCCGCTTCGGCCAGCACCAGTGCCTGGCGCTCGCGCGGGGTCACGCCGAAGACGGCGAGCAGGGCCAGTTGCGGCGCACGTTGCGCGACGCTGAGGGCGAGCACGGAATAGACCAGAAACGCGCCGGTGAACAGCGCGACAAATGCCAGCACCGTGAGGTTGACGCGGTAGGCGCGCGAGAGGTTGTCCACGCGCTGTGTGGCATCGCCGGGCTCGGAGGCGAGCACGTTGCGCGGCCAGTCGGGCAGGGCCTGCCATTGCTTCTGCACGGCGGTCGCTTGCACGCCTTCGCGCAATTGCAGATCGATGCGCGTGAGGTCGCCGCTGCGCTGGAACAGATCTTGTGCGGCACCAATATCCATCACGGCGGTGGGCGTGCCCGATGCGGCGATGGTCCCTGCGACTTTGAGTGTGTGGCTTGCGCCCTCTATTTGCACTTGAACGGTGGGGGCCGGCGTGCTGCCGTCGGGCGCGCTCAGCCCCAGGGCTTGCAGCGCTGCCGCGTTGAGAAACAGCGTATCCGGGGCAAAGATGGCGAGGCGATTTTCGCCCTCGGCCACGCGCGGCATCAGCGCGGGGGCCATGCTGGCGATGGTCAGCGTATCGGTGCCGAGAATGCGCAGCGCGACGTTCGTTTGGTTCGCGGAATTCACGAGTGCATTGAGCTCGAGCCACGGGCTTGCAATGGCCACATCAGGCAGCGCCGCGATGCGGGCGTACAGCGATTGGGGAAGGGCGCCGCGATGGGCGCTCAGCGTGAGATCGGGTTGGCCCTGCACGCTGCGCACCGCGCGCGAAAACTCGTTGAGTGCCGACGCGTTGATGAGCTGCACCGCCAATCCCAGCGCCACACCCAGCATGACCGCCACCACCGCCGCTGCGGTGCGCCACGGATGGGCACGCAACGAACGCCAGGAAAAGAGACCGAAGAGCCGCAGGTGCATGTCGCGATGGTGTTGGCTGAATGAAGTGGGTGAAGAAGGTAGGGAAGGTGAGGAGGGTCGGCCGTATTACCGAGCGCGAGCGGCCAGCGGCAGCATGCCGTCCTTGCTGAGTCGAATGCAGCGGTCCGCGCGCGAGGCGGCTACCTCCGAGTGTGTGACCAGCACCAGCGCGGCATGGTTTTCGCGCGTTTGTGCGATCAGCAGATCCATCACCCGCTCGGCGGTGCTGGGGTCGAGGTTGCCGGTGGGTTCGTCCGCCAGCAACAGGGCGGGGCGATGCACCAGTGCCCGCGCAATCGCCACGCGCTGCAACTGGCCGCCGGAAAGCTCCTGCGGCAATCGGCTGCCGAGGCCTTCCAGACCCACGGCGGTCAGCATGGCTTGAACGCGTGCGTTGTCCGATTGACCGAGCAGCAACAGCGGCAAGGCGATGTTCTGTGCCGCGTCCAGATGCGGCAGGACGTGAAAGGCCTGAAACACGAAGCCGACGTTGAAGCGTCGCCACAGCGCGCGCTCCTTGCCGTCCAGAGCTCCGAGGTCGCGTCCGAGGTGCAGCACCTGGCCGTCGTCCCAGTCGTCCAATCCGGCCATGCAATTGAGCAGGGTGGACTTGCCGACCCCCGAGTCGCCGACGATGGCCACGAACTCGCCGGGCTCCACCTGGAGATGGACGTGCTGGAAGACGCTGGCGTCGCCGTAGCGCTTGCCCAGGCCGCGCAGCTCCAGCAGCGGCGGTGCTGCCTGTTCGTCGATGCTCATGGCGGCGATCCGTCAGCGTCTGCGAGGATGCGCTGCTCCAGCAGGTCGACCAAGGTGTGGATGGCCTTGGCTTGGTCGCAGGCGATGATCTGCCGCTCGGGCATGCTGCGCAGCCAGGTGATCTGGCGCTTGGCGAGCTGCCGGGTTGCGGCGATGCCGCGTTCGGCGAGCGATGACATGGGGAAGATGCCATCCATCGATTCCCACGCCTGACGGTAGCCCACGCAGCGCATCGATGGCAGATCGGGGTGCAGATCGCCACGGGCGCGCAGGCGCTCCATTTCGTCCAGAAAGCCCTGTTTCAACATGGTGTGAAAACGCAGCGCAATGCGCTCGTGCAGCCAGGCGCGCTGCTCGGGTTCGAGCGAGAACAGCATGTGGGGGGCGAGGGGGCCTTGTTTTGCCGATGCGGCGGAGCTGCGCGAGTGAAAGCTCGACAGCGGCTTGCCCGAGACATGCCAGACCTCGAGTGCGCGCTGAATGCGTTGGCTGTCCGCAGGGGCCAGCCGGGCCGCGGTGATGGGATCGACCTTCGCAAGCTCCGCGTGCATGGCGGGCCAGCCGATGTCGGTGGCCTGGGCGTCGAGCCTTTCACGCACCTGCGGGTCGGCGGCCGGCATGTCGTCGATGCCGTCGATCAGCGCCTTGAAGTACAGCATGGTGCCGCCCACGAGCACCGGCAACGCGCCGCGTCCGCGAATCTCGGCGATCAAGCGGGTGGTGTCGGTGACGAACTCCGCCGCGCTGTACGACTGCAGCGGGTCGAGAATGTCGATCAGGTGGTGCGGGACCTGGGCGCGCTCTTCGGCGGTCGGCTTGGCGGTGCCGATATCCATCTCGCGATAGACCAGCGCGGAATCCACGCTGATGATTTCGATCGGCATGCGGGGCTTGAGGCGCTCGGCCAGCGCCAGGGCGGCGGCGGTCTTGCCGGATGCGGTGGGCCCGGCGATGGCAATGCAGGGCAGGTGAAGCGAGTCGGTCATGGGTCGATTGTCGCGCAGCGGGATACCCGCTTCGGCTAAATCCGGCTCACCGGCTGTGCTGACGCCACCGCAGCGCGCTTACAGGGCGTCTTTGAGGCGCTGTGCGTAGTCGGCCAGTACCGTGGGAGCGGGCTCCTTGCGCGGCCAGCTCAGGGCGATGCCGTCGTCCGCGTGGCGCGGCACGACATGCATGTGAAAGTGATTGACGGTCTGCCCGCCTTCCGCACCGTTGGCCTGCAGCAGCGTGAGGCCGGCCGATGGAAAGGCCTTTTGCGCGGCCAGAGCCACGCGGCGTGCGGTGATCATCACGGCAGCGGCCTCTTCGTCTGTCATTGCATACAGGTTGTCGGCGTGGCGCTTGGTGGCGACCAGCACGTGGCCGGGGTTGACCTGTCCGATGTCCATGAAGGCGATGGTCAGCTCGTCTTCGCACACGATGGCCGCGGGAATCTCGCGCGCGACCAGACGACAGAAGATGCAGTGACCGGGTGGGGAGGTGTCAATAAAATTCGGCATGGGTGCCATCGTAGCAAGTGCCTGCCGGCGGGGCACTAGTTTGGTACGCTATGGCGAACCCAAAATGAGAGACATCACCGTGCATTCAGACTCCACTTTCTCGCCAGACAGCGTGCCCGCCATCGCCGATTTTCGGGCCGACCCGCGCGGTTTTTTGCTGTCGCTGTATGCGCAGGCCGTGCGCCGCGCTCAGCCCCTGCACACGTTGAAGGACTGTTTGCCCCAGCCGCCGCGCGGACGCACCGTGGTGATCGGCGCGGGCAAGGCGGGTGCCGCGATGGCGCAGGCGGTGGAGGCCCTGTGGCCGGCGGATGCCGCGCTCAGCGGGTTGGTGGTCACGCGCTACGGGCACATTCCGCCGCGTCCCGAGCATTTGGCCGAGCGCATTGAAGTGGTCGAGGCCGCGCACCCGGTGCCGGACGCCGCGGGCATGGCGGCGGCCGAGCGCATTCTGGCGCTGGTGCAGGGCTTGACGGCCGACGATCTGGTGCTGTGCCTGATCTCGGGCGGCGGTTCCTCGCTGCTGACCTTGCCGGCCGAGGGCCTGACCCTCGAAGACAAGCAGAACATCAACCGCGCGCTGCTCGAGAGCGGCGCCAGCATTTCCGAGATGAACTGCGTGCGCAAGCATCTCTCGCGCATCAAGGGCGGTCGTTTGGCGGTGGCCTGCGCCCCTGCGCAGGTCGTGACGCTGACGATCAGCGACGTGCCCGGTGACGACCCCGCGATCATCGCCAGCGGCCCGACGGTGCCGGACGCCACGAGCTGTGCGGATGCGCTGGCCATTCTGCGTCGCTACGCCATTTCGGTGCCGGATGCGGTGTTGGCGCAGTTGGAAGCGGGGGCGCTCGAGACGCCGAAACCCGGCGACTCCCGCTTCGCCGGTCATCAGGTCCACATGATCGCCACGCCGCAGCAGTCGCTCGAAGCCGCTGCGCTGGCCGCGCGCGCTGCGGGCATCAACGCCTATATCCTGAGCGACGAGATCGAAGGCGAGTCGCGCGAAGTCGGCAAGGTGCACGCCGCGTTGGCCCGGGCGGTGGCCCAACATGGCGAGCCGTTCGCCAAACCCTGCGTGCTGCTGAGCGGCGGCGAGACGACCGTGACGATTCGCCCGCGTCCCGCCCATACACCCAAGGGGCGGGGCGGACGTGCCGGGGAGTTCTGCATGGGGCTGGCCCAGGCGTTGCAAGGCCAAGGCGATGTATGGGCGTTGGCGGCGGATACCGATGGGATCGATGGGGTGGAAGACAATGCCGGCGCTTTCGTCACGCCAGACACCCTGGCGCGCGCAGAGACCGCGGGTCGCAAGGTGGCGGATGCGCTGGATCGCAACGATGCCTATAGCTACTTCGAGGCGATTGGTGACTTGCTGGTGACCGGACCGACGAATACCAATGTGAACGACTTCCGGGCCGTGCTCGTTTTGTAAGTTGCGGGCGCTGAAAAGCACAACGCGCGCAAGCTGCTGGAGCTTGCGCGCGTTGATTGGGGCGCCTGGTGGCCGCATCCAGCGGCCACTGGCTGGGTCAGCAGGTCACCGAAGTAAACCTGCTGAACAGCACTATCAGAAGCGGTGGCGAATACCGACGCCGTAGCTGGTGCCCGAGTTGTAGGTCGTGATCTTGTCGTTCATGACCATGGCGTACACGTCGGTGCGCTTGGACAGGTTGTAGTCGTAGCCGACGGTCAAGGTCTTGCGGTTCATGTCCGCGCCAGACAGCTTGGTCTTGGCCCACGAACCGACCAGTGCACCTGCACCCAGTGGCACGGATGCGCCGACTTGCAGAGTCTTGGCGGT
>CALMCS010000112.1 GCA_937862875.1 uncultured Comamonadaceae bacterium | reverse complement strand
CGCTCGCGCAAACCGAACCCGAAGAGAAGGCCGAGCGCTACCAGCTCATGCAGCAGTACGGCATCAGCGAACTGGAAGCAGCGTTCAAGGTGGCCGAGAAGATCGACCAGGCGCGCGGCATCGAATCGCCAGCGCTGGACCTGCCGCAGTGATCGCCGGAGCGTGCCATGAAGCAGAAACGTCCTTCCATTCCAGTCCAGGTGCAAGCCTTCCGCAGGCGCCCGCGCCGGTGGCATCGCTGGCATCGCTGGCATTGGGCCCTGATCGCCGGGCTGGTCGCGGCGCCGCTGATCTGGCTCATGTTCAGGGCGCCCGGCGAGCCCGCACCGCAGCCTTCGCCCCAGGCCAGCATCACGCAGGAGGCCGATCCTCCCTGGCGGTTGGGCAGTCCGGAGGCGCGTTTCAACATCATCTTCTACGCCGATCTGGAATGCCCGTACTGCAAGGCGTACGCACCGCAGCTTCGGCAGTGGATCAATGCACACCGGGACGTGAGCCTGCAGTGGCACCACATGCCGCTGTCCATCCATGAACCCGCCGCGAGCCAGGAGGCGCGCCTGGTCGAATGCGCCGGCCAGGCCACAGGACACGAGGCGTTCTGGACGGCGGTCCAGTGGGTCTATGCCAACACGCGCGGCAACGGCCAGGGCGTGGCGGACCTGGAGGCGTTTCCCGGCATGTCCGAGGATCTGAAGGCGTGCATGCGCAGCGAGCATTCCGCGCGGGCCGTGCAGGCACAGGCAGGGGAAGCCACTGCGTCGGGCATCACGGCGACGCCTTCGCTGCGACTGGTCGATCGCACGAGCGGCAGGAGCCTGGTGCTGCCTGGCCCGGTGCCGGGCGATTCACTGCTGTCGGCGATCGACATGCTCGTCACCCGCGATCCCGGCGAAGCCAAGCCCACGGATTCCGTGGACCCACCAGCCCACGCCGACGGCGATGGCGACATGCCGCGATAGCCAACCTGTCGGAAGGCGATCCGCGGCCTTCACTCCGGAATCTGCCTGCGGGCTTCGCGCACGCCCATCTGGAGCACTTCGCGCACGCGCACGAGTTGCGCCTCGCGAGGCGTGACCCGACCGGTTTCCCATTTGTAGACGCTCAGCGACGACACGCCGAGCAGCTGCGCCATCTCTTTCTGGGTCATGTGAAACGCCTGCCGCTTGGCGACCAGCGCCTCATGGCTGAAGACGAACGCGCGGCCTCTTCGGTTCGCAGCCGCCGGCGTCCCTGCGGACGAATCCGGGGACTGCCGCCGGGGTTGTTGGCGCTCGGCCGCTGTCAGGGATTTTTGCAATGCCTTGGCCAAGCTGCGCACCTGCCCTGCCAAGTCCTTGAGGTCGCGCTTGAGCGTCGCGATCTCTGCGCGCTGGTTCGTTGCCGTCTTGCGCAGGGAGCTCATCTCCCCCTTGTTCTCTTTGCGCGCAATGCGCGCAACTTCCGATCGGAACGATTCAGAGAACGCAGTCATGGTCGATAGCACCGTCGCCGGTGGATTGGGTGGAGATCAATCGGAGTATCCATGGCGGGCTTACTTGCCAGCCTTCTCGGCCTTGCGCTTGGCGGCCTTAGGATCGACTACGGCTTTGAACTTGGCGCCCGCAACGAATTTCGGCACGGTCGCAGCCGGGATCTTCAGGGCGGCTCCGGTGGACGGGTTCTTGCCGCTGCGCGCCGCGCGCTTGGCGGACTTGAAGGTGCCAAAGCCAACGAGTTGAACGGCGTCGCCTTTCTTCACGGCCGTCTGAACGGTGTCGATCAAGGTCTCGAGAACCGCATTGGCAGCAGCCTTGGACAGGTCGTTCTTGGCAGCGAGGATTTCAACGAGTTGGACGCGATTCATATCGAAGGTATGGTTTGAAGGTTGCGGTCCTCGGTTTATATCCGATCGCAAACTGCGCCTTTCCTTCCAACAGCGCCTGCAGCAGCTCTGCGGTCAAGCCGCATGTGTTGTCACCAGGACCAATAGGGGCACGCCGCGCTGCGCATTGTTCATGGCCTGCAACAGCGCTTTGATTTGGACTACCGGGGTCATCCATCTTTTGGAACCCCGCCATGCTCCCCTTCGCGTCCACGCATCCACGTACGTCCAGACCCGCGTTGGTCTTCGCGGCGACTCTACTGTGGTCGGGCGCTTCCGTCGCCCAGGAAATCTGGGCCATCACCGAGTCCGGAGCGCCGCTGCAGGGTACGCACTCACCCACGCGCGTGATCGAGCTGGATGCAGCCCGACGCATCGAGGCGGAACTGGCGGCGGGCTTGCCCAATGATCTGCAACAGGCCGAGTCCATCCTGCGCCGTCGCCTGAAGGCAGGAGGTCCGTCCCTTCAACGCCGTCTGCAAACTGCCTATCAGGGCGTCGCCGATGCCTGGAGCCTTGGCATCACAACCCTCCCGGCGGTCGTGGTGGACCAACGCTACGTGGTCTATGGCGAGGCCAACCTGGACCAGGCGCTGGCACGCATCGCCCGATACCGCAAGGAGCACCCGTGATGCATCGTCCATTCGACCTTCCCCGCCGCTTGCGCGTCGCCGTGGCCTCGTTGCTGCTGGCCAGCGCGACGGGCAGCTACGCCTTGAACACCGCCACCATCGTCTCGTCCGTCATGTCGCCGGACTGCCTGGAGTACCGGGTGGTGGGCATCTGCTACTGGCTCTACTGCACCTGGACGGGCTGCACGGTGCGCACGTCCGTCAAGGTGCGCCATTACGTGCCCGATGCGGTCGTCTCCAGCTACAGCAACACTGGAGAGAACCCGTGGACGGAGGTGCGCTCGATGAGTCCGCCGAACGCTTCCGCCGAGGCTGGGGGCGACGGCACGACCAACGAAGATCACGAAAACAATCTCGCCAAATTCAAGAACGCGGACGTCATCGGCCATCCGGGCGGACAGGTGATCAGTGAGTTCGCTTCGTCGTCGGGTTACTTCTGCGAAGGCGCAGGCACGGCCTTCATGCCGTATCTGCTCAGCACCCTGGACACACTGGCCTGGCGCTACAACGTGCCCGAGATGGCCTACCCGGAAGCGCTGGTCCCGGGCATGCGCGAGATCGGCGCGCGCTCGACCTTGAACCTCTGGGGCAATGTCTATCCACGCGGCGGTTTCCTGCACCAGACGGACGACCACAAGGCCGGTGCCGTGGTGGCCCAGCGTGCGGGCGATGTCGTCACGCGCCGCGGGCAGTTGCACGTGTACCAGCCGCTGCTCGCGAACTCGCGGCCCGGCTACTGGCCGGCTGGCGAACTGGTCGAAGGCGACGCCTCGACGGGCAAGTGGCAGGAACTCACACCCGTCCTGTCCTCGTCCTGCACGGTCTTCCCGCGCAGCGGCACCCTGACGCAGGCCCAGCAAGGTGATTACGCCTGGGCGCTCTGGCGGCCCTATGCCTGCTGCGAACGCCGGGGCCAAGTGTTCCTCGGCAGCGTCGATTTCCAATGAGGGGACGGCGATGAAGCGTCCTGAACTGACGAACCTCTCCACCAAGGTGCGCCGCCTGCTGGCTGGTGCGCTCGCCCTGTGCTGCGGCCTGGCGTTGGCGCAGCCTGTCGGTTTCCAGGCCAGCGGCCCCGTCATCGGCGATGACGTCATGTACTCGATCGGCGGCGGCAGCGCGGTCTCCATGGGCCGTGCGGCCGGCATGCGCTCGATCGGGGTCGGCGTGGGCTGGAACAGCAACCTGATCTGCGGCGACATGAGCATCCAGACCACG
>CALMCS010000111.1 GCA_937862875.1 uncultured Comamonadaceae bacterium | reverse complement strand
CCCCCAGAAATCAAAAAGGCCCACTTGCGTGGGCCTCTGCTCAGGGAAACGTGATGGCTTAGTGGACAACCATCAAGGTGAAAGGCCAGACATAGGCTTGCAGGGTGACGTAGAGTCCTACCAGGCAGGCCAGTGCGATGGAGTGGAAGAACACATACCGCAGGATGTCCCCTTCATGGTTGAACCAGCGGGTAGCCGTAGACGCCACCACAATGGACTGCGCATCGATCATCTTGCCCATCACGCCGCCGGAGCTGTTGGCCGCGCCCATCAAGTTGGGCGACAGACCCAGTTGATCGGCGGCGACCTTCTGCATGCCACCAAACAACACGTTGGAGGCGGTATCCGACCCCGTGAGTGCCACACCAAGCCAGCCCATCAGCGTTCCAAAGAACGGATAGAACACGCCGGTATTGGCGAAGGCGAGGCCCAGCGTCGTGTCGGTGCCGGAGTAGCGGGTCAGCGTGCCGAGCGCGAGCATCAACACGATGGTGATCAGCGAGTATTTGACCAGCCAGATCGTCTTGAAGAAGGTGCGCACGATGGCGACCGGGTTGTACTTCATGAACAGCGCGCTGACCACGGCGGACAGGAAAATCGCGGTGCCGGTGGCGGACAGCAGATTGAGCGTGTAAACCGCGCCTTCCTTGGTCGGGTTCATGACCACGGGAGGTACTTTTTCAATGAGGTTGTGCAATCCGGCCATCGGGAATGCGGGGGCAAAGATGCCGTTCAGCCAGGTCTTCACCGAAGGCAGGCCCCAGATGAACACGCAGATCGACAGAATCACCCAGGGCATCCAGGCGCGGATGAGTTCTTCGCGGGTGTGGTGGGTGGCGGGTTGTGGCGGCTTCATTTCGGAAGCGCTGATGTCGTTGCCGCGCAGCGATGGCGAGGTCCAGATCTTCTTGGGCTGCCACACACGCAGGAAGCCGACCAGGCAGATCATCGAGACGATCGCCGCGATGATGTCCACCAGCTCTGGGCCGATGAAGTTGGAGACCAGGTACTGCGGGATCGCAAAGCTCAGACCGGCGACCAGGATCGCGGGCCAGATTTCCATCATGCCCTTGCGACCGGCGAAGGCCCAGATCAGCCAGAACGGCACCAGCACCGAGAAGAACGGCAGTTGACGGCCGATCATGGCGGTCACTTCCATCAGGTCGTAGCCGTGCACCTTGGCCAGCGTGATCACCGGCGTGCCGAGCGCGCCGAACGCGACGGGCGCGGTATTGGCGATCAGCGACAGACCCGAGGCGGCCAGCGGCGAGAAGCCCAGACCGATCAGAATCGCGGCCGTCACGGCCACGGGCGTGCCGAAACCTGCTGCGCCTTCAAAGAACGCGCCAAAACAGAATGCGATCAACAACAGCTGGATGCGTCGGTCTTCGGTGATGCCAGAGAGGGAATCCTGCAGCACCTTGAAGCTGCCGTTCTGCTCGGTCAGCTGGTGCAGGAAAATGATGTTCAACACGATCCAGCCAATCGGCAGCAGACCGGTGAAGCCACCAAACAAGGCCGCTCGCCCCGCCATGTCGGCAGGCATGCCGTAGGCAAAGACGGCCACGGCCAGGGCCGCGATCAATCCCAAGCCGGCGGCGATATGCGCCTTGATATGAAAGAAGCCCAGCGCCGCCAGCATGACCACAACGGGTATTGCGGCGAGTGCGGTGGAGACGACCATGTTCCCAAAGGGATCGTAAACCTGCTGCCAAATCATGAGATCAGCCCCTTCAATGTCTTGATGTACTTTAGATATAGACCAACGCAGTCTATTAAGTTGTCAAGAGGGCTGCTATCAGAGAGAACGCGAACAAAGTGCGAAAGCAACGGGGTTTGAGAGGGAGATCAGCGATGAAAAAAACTTCAATTGACCGAAGTTTTTTTCAAACGCCAAAAGCGCGATGCACCCAACCCTGTGCACGCGCCGAATCAAAAATCATCGAAAGTGGGATCGAAAGTGGCTCAGACCCGGTTGGAAATCACACCACCGCCCAGGCACACATCCCCGTCATACAACACGGCAGACTGCCCCGGCGTGACGGCCCATTGCGCCTCCGGGAAATGCAGGTGGAAGCCTTCGGTGCTGGCGTTGACCACGTTGCAATGCGCGTCCTGCTGGCGATACCGGGTCTTGGCGGCGATGCCTCCGGTCGCAGGGGCGTGGCCGGAGATCCAGCTTGCGTCCTGCGCGTCCAGGTCGTGCGAGAGCAGCCATGGGTGGTCGTGGCCCTGCACCACGCGCAGGGTGTTCTTCTCCAGATCCTTGCGCGCCACGAACCACGGTGCGTGGTCGCCTGCGCCGCGTTGCGCGCCCTTTTCCTTGACGCCGCCAATGCCCAGCCCCTGGCGCTGGCCGAGGGTGTAGAACGACAGGCCCACATGCTTGCCGAGCTTGCGGCCGCGGTCATCGAGGATCGCGCCGGGCTCGTGCTTGATGTAGCGATTCAGAAAATCGCGGAACGGGCGCTCGCCGATGAAGCAGATGCCCGTGGAATCTTTTTTCTTCGCGTTCGGCAGCGCGATTTCTTCGGCGATCTGGCGCACTTCGGTCTTGTGCAGCTCGCCCACGGGAAACATGGACTTGGACAGCTGCGCCTGGTTCAGGCGGTGCAGAAAGTAGCTCTGGTCCTTCGAGGGATCGAGGCCCATGAGCAGTTCGAACAACTGCGTGTCGGGGTTCTGGCGCACGCGGGCGTAGTGGCCGGTGGCGATTTTTTCCGCGCCGAGGCGCATCGCGTGGTCCAGAAACGCCTTGAACTTGATTTCCGCATTGCACAACACGTCGGGATTCGGCGTGCGGCCGGCCTGGTATTCGCGCAGAAACTCGGCGAACACGCGGTCCTTGTATTCGGCGGCGAAGTTCACGTGTTCGATTTCGATGCCGATCACGTCGGCCACGGCCGCCGCGTCGACGAAGTCGATATTCGAGGAACAGAACTCGCTGTCGTCGTCATCTTCCCAGTTTTTCATGAAGATTCCGACCACCTCGTGCCCCTGCTTTTTGAGCAGATACGCGGTGACGGCCGAATCCACGCCGC
>CALMCS010000110.1 GCA_937862875.1 uncultured Comamonadaceae bacterium | reverse complement strand
GTGCACGCGGGGGCTGCTTGTGCCTGCCGCGTGCTGCTTGCTTTTTACTTTGCGCTGCTCAGCAACGACTCAAGCAGATCTTTCGTGGGATAGCCGTCTGCTGGGATGCCTGCGCTCTTTTGGAAGTCGCGTACTCCAATGCGGGTGGCTGGACCGGCCACTCCGTCTGGGGTGCCTGTGTCGAAGCCTTTGGCGTTGAGGGCTTCCTGGAGTTGGCGGACTTCTGTGCGGGACAGGGGTTCCAGGTCGCGTGGCCAGGGGGTGACCAGGCCTGTGCCTCCCGCCATTTGTCTGGCGTTGAGGCCTACTGCCAGTGCGTAGTTGATGGAGTTGTTGTACTTCAGCAGGGTGCGGAAGTTGTCGCCCACCAAGATGGCGGGGCCGCGTGCGCCTGCCGGGGTGATGATCGAGGTGTTGTCGAGGTTCGGCAACTCGCGGCCGTCTACTGACTTGACGCCTTCGGCTTGCCAGCCTGAGACGTGCTGGCTTACCTTGAGTTCGGCGCGGGCGTAGTCGAAGTTCTTGGGCAGCACGACCTCCACGCCCCAGGTTTCGCCCTTGCGCCAGCCGGATTTGTCCAAGAAGTTGGCGGTGGAGTAGATGACGTCGGGGATGCTGCCCCAGATGTCGCGTATGCCGTCGCCGTCACCGTCTACGGCGAAGCGCTGGTAGGCCGATGGCAGGAATTGGGTGTGGCCCATGGCGCCGGCCCAGGAGCCCAGCATTTGCGTTGCGGGGATGTCGCCGCGGTCGATGATTTTGAGGGCTATCAGCAGTTCGCGGCTGGCCCAGTCGTAGCGGCGGCCGTCGTAGGCGAGGGTGGCCAATGCGTCTACTGCGCGGAAGCTGCCGAAGTTGCGGCCGAAATTGCTTTCCATGCCCCAGATGGCGGTGATGATCGAGGCGGGTACGCCCGATTGATCTTCTGCGGCCTTGAAGAGGGACTGGTGCTTTTTGATCAGCGCCTTGCCTTGGTCAATGCGTGCCTTGGAGACCGCGTTGTCGATGTAGACCCATGGTGGACGGGTGAACTCGGGCTGGGCACGGTCCAGCTCCACGATGCGGGGGATGAATTGCGCGTTGTTCAGCGAGGTGCGGATGGTGGCGTCGCTGATGCCGGCTTCGCTGGCCCGTTCCGCAAAGGTTTTCAGCCATTGCGGGAAGCTCATTTGCTTGGCCGGGCCTTGTGGCGCGGGGGCCGGGGGTTCTGCGGCGACGACCGGCTGTGATGGGGCGGCGGTGGCAGGGGGCTGCTGCGCCTGCGCCTGCGCGGGCGTTGCGGGTTGCTGTGGCTGGGGCGGTGCCTTCTTGATTGCCACAGCAGGAGGATTGGTGGGGGGATTCGTGGGTGCGCTGCCGCAACCGGAGACGAATACGCACAAAAGCGATGCACCAATCACGGGATAAATCAAACGCTCCTTGCGGGAGCGTTGCAGCGACTTGAAATCTGGGGTAATGACGGCCATCCGCCTATTGTGCAAGGGTCCGAGTGCTTTATTGGGCTTCGATGCGCATCGGAACGGTTTCAGGTTGCAAATAGTTGTGGCTTCCCCGCCATTGGTATACCGGGTTGTATGTCCTGTGCATGCCGATCCTGTCCGTTGGCATTGCTACACTCGACGCCACCAAAGTGACCGCCAAGTCACGCCATCGCGTTCTCGCTCTGGCGCTTGGCTGGCCTTTTACCCTTTTACGTTTCGCGTTGATATGCAATCTCACACCTTTCTCTGGCACGACTACGAAACCTTCGGGGCCGATACGCGGCGGGATCGGCCTGCGCAGTTCGCGGCCATTCGCACCGATGCCGAGCTGAATGAAATCGGCGAGCCGTTGATGATGTATTGCAGGCCGTCGGCGGACTATTTGCCCGATCCGGTGTCGTGCCTGATCACCGGCATCACGCCGCAGCTGTGTCTGGAGAAGGGCATTCCCGAGGCCGAGTTTGCGGCGCGGATCGAGACCGAGATGGCGCGGCCCGGCACGATTGGTGTGGGCTACAACACCATTCGGTTTGACGATGAGATCACGCGCTTCATGTTCTGGC
>CALMCS010000109.1 GCA_937862875.1 uncultured Comamonadaceae bacterium | reverse complement strand
CAGCAGAGAACTATTTAGAAACTGTAGCCGTACGACTGAATGACGTCGCGCGCTTCCTTGCTCTGGAGGTACTTCAGCAGCTCCTTCGCTGCGGCGTTGTTCTCGGCCTTGTTCAGCAGGATAACGTCCTGGCGGATCGGCTCGTGGTATTTCGCCGGAACAATCCAGTACGAACCCTTGCTGACCTTGCCATCGACCATCACCTGCGACAGCGCGACAAAACCGAGCGCCGCATTGCCCGTGGCGACGAATTGGTAGGTCTGGCCGATGTTTTCGCCGGTGACGAAGCGCGACTTCAGGGTGTCGGTCAGCTTGAGCTTGTCCAGCGTCTCCATGGCGGCCGCGCCGTAGGGGGCGAGCTTGGGGTTGGCGATGGAGAGGTGGTCGAACGGGGTGTTCAGTACCTTGCCTTCGCTGTCGACGTAGTTGTCCTTGGCGCTCCACAGCACCAGTTGGCCGATGGCGTAGGTGTAGCGGGTTCCCTTGACGGCCTTGCCTTCCTTTTCGAGCTTTTCGGGCGTGGTGTCATCGGCGGCCAGCAGCACGTCGAACGGTGCGCCGTTGGAGATCTGGGCGTAGAACTTGCCGGTGGCACCGGAAGAAATCACCACTTTGTTGCCGGTTTGCTTTTCAAACATCGCGCCCAGCTTTTGCATCGGGGCGGTGAAGTTGGCCGCCACCGCGACGGACACGTCTTCCGCATGGGCTGCAGCAGGCAGCAGGGCCAGCGCGAAAGTCACTTGAGCGATTGTCTTGAGCGCGAAGCTGCGGCGGGTGTGGATGGAAGCCATCTTGCAAATCCTCTGGTCGTTATTCCGATATTGAATAGCGTCGAGTATATGCAAACGCGCGGCATGATGGAGCCCATGCAGCAGAATCATCGCAAACCCTCTTTTGTTGATGCCCTAGGTCACGTGCAGACCGACCGGCGCATCGACATTCTTCGCCAGATCGGCGAACTCGGCTCCATTTCCAAGGCCGCCCGCGCGGTGGGCGTGAGCTACAAGGCCGCCTGGCAGGCCGTGGATACCCTGACCAATCTCTCTGGCGTGGCGCTTTTGGACCGCGCGGTGGGCGGGCGCGGCGGCGGCGGCGCCAAGCTGACCGAGGCGGGCGAGCAGTTGCTGGCCGCGGCCCAGGCGCTCAAGGGCGCGCGCGCCCAGGCCGTGGAGCAAATGCAGGGCCATGACGAGCAACACGCGGCGACCGCGGCGCGTCTGGCGGTGCGCACCAGCATGCGCAATCAGTGGCCGTGCATCGTCACGCACATGAATGTGCAGGGGCAAATTGTGCAGGTGCACCTGCAAAGTGCGACCTCGGAGAGCTTTCGGGTGTGCGCCCGCATCACCCGGGAGAGCGCTGAATTACTGGGACTGCGCGGGGGTATTGCGGTGCAAGCGCTGTGTAAGGCAACCGCCGTACATGCAGCTCCTTTGACCGGCACGCCGCAGGACGATGAGGCCAACCATTGGAGTGGAGTGGTCACTCGCATTTCGCGCGGGGCTTTGGGGGACGAAATCTCCGCAACACTAGGCGGGGGCTTGCAAATGGTGGGTTTCGCTCCGCCGGACTCAGCGCTCAAATCGCGCTCGAAAATCGTGATGTCGGTGGACGAATCGGCGGTGGTGCTCGCGCTCGGGTGATTTGCGCAGCGTGACAGAACTGAACAGAACTGAAGTTTCAGGCGCTTGAAAACCCGTTTCCTTACCTAGGCGTAAATACATAGGCATTTGTACCAGTTCCTCCAAACGGAATGCCACCCTAGGATGCGGTGCAACATAACCAAGGAGACGAGGGCTGTGCAACGCATTCAAGCGTTGATAGCAGTTCTAGTTGCCATGAGCGACTTCATTCTGGAAACATCACACCTCACCAAAGAGTTCAAAGGGTTCACCGCTGTCAGCGATGTCAATCTGTCCGTACGCCGTGGCTCGATCCACGCGCTGATCGGCCCGAATGGCGCTGGCAAGACCACTTGCTTCAATTTGCTGACCAAATTCTTGGAGCCCACCTCGGGCACCATCAAGTTCAACGGCCAGGACATCACCCGTGAGCCACCCGCGCAGATTGCGCGGCGCGGGGTGATTCGTTCGTTCCAGATCTCGGCGGTGTTCCCACACCTGACGCTGATGGAGAACGTGCGCCTGGGTCTGCAGCGCAAGCTCGGGAACTCGTACCACTTCTGGCAAAGCGAAAAAAGCCTGGATCAGCTGAACGGCCGCGCCGTCGAGCTGCTGGCTGAAGTCGGCCTGGCCGATATCGCCGACGAAGTGACCGTCAACCTGCCGTATGGCCGCAAGCGCGCACTCGAGATCGCCACCACGTTGGCGATGGAGCCCGAGCTGATGCTGCTGGACGAGCCCACGCAGGGCATGGGCCACGAAGACGTGGACCGTGTCACGCAGCTCATCAAGAAGGTGTCGGCGGGCCGCACGATTCTGATGGTGGAGCACAACATGAAGGTGGTCTCCACGATCGCCGATCGCATCACGGTGCTGCAGCGCGGCGCGGTGCTGGCCGAGGGACCGTATGAGGAAGTCTCCAGAAATCCGCAGGTGATGGAGGCCTACATGGGCACCACCGACGGCCAACTGCAAGGTGCGCATTGATGAGGCACGCCCTGAGTCGCTGCGCGCCTTCCCCCTCCAGGGGGACACCGCTTGTGGCCTGGCAAAGCCAGTTCCACTGCGGTCGCTTGCATGGCCTGCTCCGCGGCCCTTCGAATGAATACGCAGCGCTAGTTCAAGGCGCAGCGTGCATAGATATGGATAAAAACTGAAATGAGTGCTACGCCTGCATTGGAAATCAAAGGGCTGAATGCCTGGTATGGCGAGTCGCATGTGCTGCACGGTGTCGACGTGGTCGTGCAGCCCGGCGAAGTGGTGACGCTGCTGGGTCGCAATGGCGCAGGTCGCACTTCGACGATGCGCGCCATCATGGGTTTGACCGGTTCGCGCAAGGGGTCGGTGAAGATCAATGGCGTTGAGACGATCAACATGCCAACGTATCGCATCGCGCATCTGGGCGTGGGGTATTGCCCGGAAGAGCGGGGGATTTTCTCGAGTCTGTCGACCGAGGAAAACCTGTTGCTGCCACCGCAGTTGAAGACCGGCAAGCCCGGTATGTCGGTGGAAGAGATTTATGAGATGTTCCCCAATCTGGCGGAGCGTCGTCACAGTCAAGGTACGCGCCTTTCAGGCGGTGAGCAGCAGATGCTGGCGGTGGCTCGCATTTTGCGGACCGGTGCCAATTTGCTGCTGCTCGATGAAATCTCGGAAGGCTTGGCGCCGGTGATCGTGCAGGCTCTCGCCCGCATGATCATCATGCTTCGCAAGAAGGGCTACACGGTTGTCATGGTGGAGCAGAACTTCCGTTTTGCTGCGCCGTTGGCAGATCGTTTTTATGTGATGGAACACGGACAGATCGTCGAGCGCTTCAGCGCGAGCGAGCTGGAAGTCAAGATGTCCGTGCTCAATGAGCTGCTGGGCGTCTGAGTCACTGGGTACGGATAAACACAATTTCGAATGTCGAAGGAGAACGTAATGAAGGCAACACTCAAAACTTTGGTTTGCGCATTGGGCGTCGTGGGCTTGGCATCTGCCGCAGTGCAGGCGCAAGAAAAAGTGAAGATTGGTTTCATTACCGATATGTCCAGCCTCTACGCTGACGTGGAAGGCAAGAACGGCGCAGTCGCCATTCAAATGGCTATCGATGATTTCGGCGGCAAGGTGCTGGGTCAGCCGATCGAGCTGATCTCCGCCGATCACCAGAACAAGGCCGACATCGCCGCCTCCAAGGCGCGCGAATGGGTCGACACCGCCGGCGTCAGCATGCTGTTCGGCGGCACCAACTCCGGCACTGCGCTGGCAGTGGCCAAGGTCGCGCTCGAAAAGAAGCGCGTGTATTTCAACAACGGCGCGGGTGGTTCGGCTCTGACGAATGAGCAGTGCAGCCCCTACACCGTTCACTACGCTTATGACACCGTGGCGCTGGCCAAGGGTACCGGCGGTGCAGTGGTCGATCGCGGCGGCAAGAGCTGGTTCTTCCTGACGGCAGACTACGCATTCGGTCACTCGCTCGAAGCCGACACCTCCACGGTGATCAAGGCCAAGGGCGGCACCGTGGTGGGCGCAGTGCGTCACCCGCTGAATGCATCCGACTTCTCGTCGTTCCTGCTGCAGGCACAGAACTCCAAGGCCCAGGTGCTGGGTCTGGCCAACGCCGGCGGCGACTTGATCAACAGCGTCAAGGCCGCCAAGGAATTCGGCATCAACAAGACCA
>CALMCS010000108.1 GCA_937862875.1 uncultured Comamonadaceae bacterium | reverse complement strand
CTCCGGGGTGGGCCAATGGCTGCTACCCTAGAAAACGATTCGATAGTTGTCAAACTATAGAAGTAGCCGAATATGTCACAATCACTCAGCCCCATCTTTGGATAGCCTGATGAGCATGCCCACCCCCACCGAACGCGAGCAATTGGCCAAGGCCTTCAAGGCCCTGTCGTCGCCCAACCGCCTGGCCATGTACCTGGACCTGCTGGCCCAGGAGGAAACCAGCGTGCCTCACTGCTGCCTGGGCGATCTGATCTCACGCCTGGAGATTGGCGCGCCCACCGTGTCGCATCACATCAAGGAGTTGGTCAACGCCGGCCTGATCGAGGTGCAACGGGACGGCAAGTTCGTCCGCTGCCGGCTCAACCCGGTCATGCGCCAGCGCCTGGCGGCATTCTTCGCCAACGCCTAAGCATCTAGAGGACGTTCCACCGCCTCCCTGGCGACAATTCGACTACCGTTGCACAAGGCACTGAAGATTGTCTCTCGCCGGAGTCCGACCATGCTCACCTGCGCTCGTATCTGCCTGCTTGCCCTGCTGCTCGGCGCCAGCCTGCGCGCAACCGCTGGCCAGCCGCTGATGTTTATCACCGAGGCCTACCCGCCCTACAACTTCAGCGACGACAACATCCTGCGCGGCATCGCCGTGGACCTGCTGGTGATCGCCAGCCTCAACACCGAGCAGCCGGTGCAGCGCGGGCAGATCCGCCTGATGCCCTGGGCGCGGGCCTACCGTACGGTCCTCAACACGCCCAACAGTGTGCTGTTTGCCACCACCCGCACCGCCGAGCGGGAACACCTGTTCAAATGGGCCGGCCCCATCGCCGCCACCCGCGTGGTGCTGCTGGCGCGCAAGGCCGACCAGATCCGTATCCAGTCCGCCGCGGACCTGCAACGCTACCGCATCGGCGTGATTCACGAAGACATCGGCGAACAGTCGGTGCTGGCCCTCGGCGTGCGCAAGGAACAGCTACACGTCTCGGCCAATGCCGATGCGCTGATCCGCCAACTGCACGCTGGACGCATCGACCTCTGGGCCTACGAGGAAAACGTCGCGCACTGGTTCCTGCGCAATGCCAACTTCAACCAGGAGGACTTCGAAAGCGTCTACCAGCTCCAGCAAGGCGAACTCTGGTACGCCTTCAACCCCAAGGTCAGCGACGAAAAAGTCCAGCAACTGCAAAAGGCCATAGACGCATTGCGGCAGACGCCAGGCAAATTCGGCAAGACCCGCTACGACGACATTCTGATCGACTACCTCTAGTGCGCCCTGATGGGGAGGCTCGCCACTGGCGCGCACCAATCTCAGGCAGCAGCGGGACAAAAAGCAGACAAAACCCGCGAAATACAGCCAATAAATGCCCTTCTTGCGAAAACCTGCCAATTGGCACAGAGCATGCTTTTGACCTTGCAGACAACTTCTCTGCGAGGACCACTCCATGGCCACACAACTCAAAGCCAGCCTCGGCACCCTGCACCTGTGGGGCATTGCCGTCGGCCTGGTGATTTCCGGGGAATACTTCGGCTGGAGCTACGGCTGGGGCAGTGCCGGCACCCTGGGCTTCCTGGTCACTGCGCTGCTGG
>CALMCS010000107.1 GCA_937862875.1 uncultured Comamonadaceae bacterium | reverse complement strand
CGGCACACTCCGAGATTTGCTCGCGCAATCGGACCTCGTGGTGTTGGCCGGCAAGAGCCTCGATTTCACACTCGGCTTTGGAGCCGGCAAGACGTTCAACGACAACGCACAGATCGCGGTACTGGAGCCCGACACGCGCATGCTCGAAAGAGCGCAATCCTTGTTGGGCAACCGCTTGACGCTGGCCTGCCAGGTCGATGCGCTGCAAGCACTCTCACGACTGACCGATACCCAACACAAGCCTTCCCGCAAAGCGTGGCTCGAACACGCAGCCCAGGCGATTGCCATCAGACGGGTCATGAACCCTGCTCCAGCCCAGTCAGACAAACTGGACCCGCGCGCACTCAGCGAGACCGTTCAGCAGTTTCTGAACGAGGCCACGGAACCCCTTCTGATCTGCGACGGCGGCGAGTTTGGTCAATGGGCACAGGCGTATTGCGATGCTCCAATTCGCATCATCAACGGAATGTCGGGAGCCATCGGCGCCGGCATCTGCTACGCCATTGCGGCCAAGATTGCACGTCCGCAAGCCACCGTGGTCGCCTTGATGGGCGACGGAACGAGCGGTTTTCACTTCATGGAGTTCGACACCGCCGTGCGCGAGCAGGCTCCGTTCATCGCCGTTGTCGGAAACGACCTGCGCTGGAACGCCGAACACCTCATTCAGATGCGCACCTACGGCGCAGATCGCTTGATTGGCTGCGAGCTTGCTGACTCCGCCAGATACCACGATGCGAGCCGCGCACTGGGCGGCACCGGTGCAGCCCCGGACACCGCAGCGCGGGTCGCGTCCGCGCTCCACAGCGCAGTGGCAAGCCAGCTACCCACATGCCTCAACGTGGCCATCGATGGCCGCCCTGCACCCGTTTTCAGCGCCGCCAAGAGCGCAGCAGCCGCGCACTAGTAGGTCGATCCTGAGGTCGGTTCGTACGCCGCGCGACAAGGTTGGTTCCCGGTTTCATAACAACGAATGGAGACACCACGATGATCAAACCCCTCAAACCCTTCAAGCCCTTGCTCGGCAGCGCCATCGCACTCGCTTGCGCGGCACTGACCGCGCCAGCCTGGGCCCAGGGCTACCCGACCAAGCCGATACAGCTGGTCGTGCCCTTCAGCGCAGGAGGTGACGCCGATCTGGCCGCACGCAATCTGTCTGCCGCCGCGCAGATCGTTATGGGCCATCCGATCATTGTGCTCAACAAGGCGGGGGCCAATGGCGCGATTGGGTCTGCCTTCGTGAAAGATGCCTCGGTCGACGGCTACAACCTGCTCGTGGGACGAATCGGCTCACAAGTCCTTCTGCCCGTGCTGCAACCCCAAACCACGCCCTACAAGTGGAATGACTTCACCTACATCGGATTGCTGGAGTTGAACCCCGTCGTTTGCGTGGTTCATCCAGACAGTCCGTACAAGACGGTCGCCGACCTGGCGAGCGCTCTCAAAGCCAATCCCGGCAAGCTCAATTACAGCCACTCCGGTCCGGCGACCGTACAGAATCTGGCTCCGCAGTTGCTGTTCAGCACATTGCACCTGAAGCCCAACGCCGGCACCAGCATTCCCTACAAGGGCGGCAACGAAGTGGCCCTCGCGGTCATCACCAAGGATGTGGACTTCGCCTGCAACAACCTCAGTTCGATGACGGGCCTACTTGCGGGCGGAAAACTCAAGGCCCTGCTCACCACAACCCCCGAGCGGCTGACGCAGTTCCCCGATATTCCAACGGCGCGCGAAGCAGGCCTGCCGCAGATGGAGGCAGTGATCGGCTGGAGTGCCTTGGTGGGTCCACCCAAGATGAATCCGGAAGCCGTGAAGAAATGGGCAGATGCACTCAAACAGGTTTCGCAGAATCCCAAATGGATTGCTGGAAACGCCAACTTTGGCGGCATCCCCAACGTGCTCTCACCGGAAGACACGTTGAAGTTCGTGACCGAAAGTCAGGCCATCTATGCCGACCTGGTGCAAAAGGCCAATCTGGA
>CALMCS010000106.1 GCA_937862875.1 uncultured Comamonadaceae bacterium | reverse complement strand
TGGTGCTGATCGACACCCAGGGCGCGCGCTCGGTGCTGCTGGAGATGGCGGTGCTGGCCTCCGACCTCGCGCTGTCGCCAGTGACCCCAGAAATCCTCGCCGCCCGCGAGCTGCGGCGCGGCACCATGCAGTTGCTCGCGGACATTGCGCCGTACCGGCAGCTGGGCATCGAGCCGCCGCCGCTGCACCTGCTCATCAACCGCGTCCATCCGGTGTCCGCCAACGCCCGTCTGATCCAGCAGGCGCTGCGCGATCTGTTCCAGGACCATGCTGACATCCGTGTGTTGGCTACCGACGTGCCGGCCATTGAGGCTTATCCGCGTGCTGCTACGCGCGGCCTGCCGGTGCATCGGGTCGAGTACCGCCAGCCAGTGGGCAGAGTCGCTCCCGCCGCGCTCGCCACCATGCGCGATCTTGCTGGCGAATTGCTCCCGCAGTGGCAGGATCGATTTGCCGCAGTGTCCGGCCGTCCGCCACAGCCTCTTGATACCAGGAGGCCCCATGGCCAACGCACATGAACTGGCCCGAGGCCACAGCCGGCTGCGCGCCCTGATCGAGTTCGCCGTCGGCGAAGGCTGGCACGTCAAGCGCACGGCGGGCGGTCACCTCAAGTTCACCAAGGCAGGCTGCGCCGCGATCTACACCAGCTCGACGGCCAGCGATCACCGGGCAGCCCTCAACGCCCGTGCGCAGATCCGTCGCGCCGAGCGCGAGACCCGATCCCAAGCGCAGGGGGGCGGCCATGACTGAGATCACCTCCCAGCAGATGGCCGGCAAACTGCTCGCGTCCGGGTTCGAGCGCAGCGGCCCGTCAGCAACGACCTTGAGCGACCCGATCGCCGACACGCCCATGATCGTGACGCTCGACCAGTTGCGCCCCTACGACCACGACCCGCGCAAGAAGCGCAATCCGGTGTACGAGGAAATCAAGGCATCCATCCGCGAGCGTGGCCTGGACGCGGCTCCGGCCATCACCCGGCGGCCCGGCGACGATCACTACATCATCCGCAATGGCGGCAACACGCGACTGGCAATCCTGCGCGAACTCTGGTCGGAGACCAGGGACGAACGTTTTTTTCGGGTCTCATGCCTGTTCCGCCCATGGCCCGAGCGTGGCGAGATCGTCGCGCTCACCGGGCATCTTGCGGAAAACGAACTGCGCGGTGGCCTCACCTTCATCGAGCGCGCTTTGGGCGTCGAGAAAGCGCGCGAGTTCTACGAACTGGAAAGCGGCCCCACCCTGAGCCAATCCGAGCTGGCCCGCCGCCTGGCCGCCGACGGATACCCCGTGCAGCAGTCGCACATCAGCCGCATGGCCGACGCGGTACGCTACCTGCTGCCCGCAATCCCGACCGTGCTCTACGCCGGCCTGGGGCGTCACCAGGTCGAGCGGTTGTCGGTCATGCGCAAGGCCTGCGAGCGCACCTGGGCGCATTACGCCAAAGGCCGCTCACTGGTTCAGGACTTCGACGAGTTCTTTCAGGAAGTGCTGTCGCAATTCGATGTCCAGGCCGACGAGTTCTCTGCGCAGCGCAT
This sequence comes from uncultured Comamonadaceae bacterium, assembly GCA_937862875.1. Taxonomy (GTDB): domain Bacteria; phylum Pseudomonadota; class Gammaproteobacteria; order Burkholderiales; family Burkholderiaceae_C; genus Diaphorobacter_A. The sequence goes on along the minus strand of CALMCS010000106.1, from coordinate 1,258 downwards.
ACAGGACGAGCTGATCGGCCAGATGACCGAATTGCTGGACGTCGATTACGACGTGCTCGCTCTGGACATGACCGAATCCGAGAGCCGCCAGCGGGCCTTGGTCAGCGAGCCGACGCCGCCCTCGACGCCGCCTGCCTTGCCAGAGCCAGAAGCCATCGCGCGCCCACCTGCCGATACTGCGCCACCTGATGCGAGGCCGACGGCAATGCCCTCGACGGGCGAGAGCGACGCGGATGCCAGTCATTCGGGCGCGGTCAGTCCGGCGGCAGATGGCGACCTGCTTCAGAAGCACATTGTCTCCCCGGCGCCGACAACCGAACGGCTTGAGTTCATCCAGCGCATGGTCGCCAACCAGTTGGGCGATGCACTGCCGCACGACTTCTCGGCGAATGTCTTGCAGTCCATCCCGGTGCAGGCTGGCGGGCTCTATCCGATCTCGGATGTCTGGTACATCGCCCCCGGCCTGGACACACCCGAGCACCTGCGCATCCACGTCGCGCAGTTTGCCCGCGAGATTGCGGTCGAGGCAGACCTGGGCGAGTGCATCGATGACCGCCCAGACGGCATCGGCTTCGCCTGCCGTGCTCGCACCACAAACCCAGCGCCGCTGGGCCGTGCCGTCCATACGCTGTTGGCTTGCCTGGCCGGTCAGCAGCCCGCCGACGTCGGTCTGGACAACGGGCAAGTCATCATCGACCTGCCGGCGCTGCTGCACGGCCAGGGCGACGCAACCGGGCGATTGAGCGACACCGCGCTGGTCAAGCTGTTCCGCCTGCTGCGACTGGCCCGCCGCCTGCTCGATCTCGAAGCCGGCGCTGCGGACTCTGGAACCTGAGCGAGGGAGGCCAGCATGTCCACAGCACACCCACTCAACCAGGCCGTCATCGCCCAGGCCCTCTATGACCTGCGCAATGGGCAACTGCGCCGCTGCAAACTGATGGGGTTTGGCGAGGCAGAGTTGGACGCCCTCAAGCATCCCGCGCTGATCAGCGTGCTGGCCAACGCCAACGTCTCCTGGTGCTCAGTGACGGTCAACCGCGAAGTGCTGCGGCGGCTGCTCCAGCAGGCGCAGGACGTGGAGAAGGAAATCGCCACAGTCGATCGCATGCTCAGGCTGGGCGCGAGCACGGAGATGGTCAGCAAGTTCTATGGCTTGACGCATCAGGAAGTAGCGCTTCGCCGTGAAATCCTCGGTCTGCCCAAGCGCAAGGGTCGGCACCCCGTGCTGGACGAGGAGCAGGACACGGAGCTGTGGCGG
>CALMCS010000105.1 GCA_937862875.1 uncultured Comamonadaceae bacterium | reverse complement strand
TTGGGCTGGGTCATGCGAATTGCCGCAGGATTTGCATGCGTTGTTCGTGCCGCAGCACAATGCGGGGCATGCAGAAACAGATTTTGATTTCGGGGGGCGGCATTGGTGGGTTGGCCGCTGCCATTGGTGCGGCGCGGGCGGGGTGTGAGGTTCGGCTTTTTGAGCGTGCGGCGCAGTTCAGTGAGGTGGGGGCTGGCGTGCAGATTGGGCCGAATGTGGTGCGGCGTCTTCAGGCCTGGGGCTTGCAGCGGGAGTTGCAGGCCGTGGCCGCGTTTCCCGAGCGCTTGCAGGTGCGCAGCGCGGTCGATGGCCATGTGCTGGCGACCTTGCCGCTCGGGCTGTCGGTGATCGAGCGCTACGGCGCGGCGTATGCGACGATTCATCGGGCCGATTTGCACAGTCTGTTGTTGAGCGGTGTGCGCGACAAGGCGGAGGTGCATCTGAACCTTGGCCAGTCGATCGAGCACCATTCCGAGGCCGATGGCGTGGTCACCGTCAAACTGAAAAATGGCGTGCTGGTGGAGGGGGATGCCTTGATTGGCGCCGATGGCCTGCGCAGCGGCACGCGGGCACGCTTGTTGGGCGAGCGTGCGACGCGCGCGTCGGGTCATTTGGCGTATCGCGCGGTGGTTTCGCAGGCGCAATTGCCCAAGGCCATGCGCACCACGCAAGTCACTGCATGGCTCGGTCCGCGGCTGCATGTGGTGCAGTACCCGCTGCGGCGCGGCGAGCTCATGAACGTGGTGGCGATTCGCCATGGCCAGGCTCCGGCGGAGCTGGATTCGTGGGACCACAGCGCGAACGCCTCCGATCTCGAATCGGCCCTCGCCAACACCTGCAGCGCCTTGCGTGATCTGATTCAAGCAGTCCCCCATGTTGGCGGTGGCTGGCGCCTGTGGCCCCTGTCCGATCGCGCACCCGTGCGCGGGCCGGACGAGATGGCGCAGGGGCTGGTGGCCTTGCTGGGCGACGCGGCCCACCCGATGCGGCCGTATCTTGCGCAGGGCGCGGGCATGGCGATTGAGGATGCGGCGGAGTTGCAGCGGGCGCTGTCCATGCACGACCTGGAAGTCAGCCTGCGTCTGCGCCGCTACGCGCTGAACCGTTGGCAGCGCAACGCCCGGGTGCAGGAGCGCTCACGCCGCAATGGCTTGATCTTTCATGCCACGGGCCCCGTGCGCTGGGGTCGCGACATGGCGATGCGCGTGCTGGGTGCGCGTCTGCTCGACGTGCCGTGGCTGTATCGCGGTGATGGATCGAACGCGAGCCAGTTGTAGAAAGAGCAAGCAAGCGAGCGGGCGGTGCTGTGATGCAGCGCCGCTTTTCTATTGCGCCGCGACGGCTGGAGTGGGCTGCGGAAGCACGCGAAACGCCAAGGCCGCGAGCACCAGCAGCGCGGCGATGCTGCCCATCACCGGCCCAAACACCTCCACGCCGCGCGCCAGGGCCATGGACGCCACGAGGCCGGTGAACCATTGCATGGCGGCGATTCCCAGAAACATGCCCATGGTGAAGACCGACATCGCCCGGCCGGTCAACGCGGTCGGGTAGGACGAGCGCACGTCGGCATATTGCAGGATCAGAAACCCGGACACGAAGCCGATGCCTAGCGCCGCCGCCATATTGAGCCAAGCGTTGTGTACCAGCGCAATGCTGGCAAACAGCGCCGCATAGATTAGTGTGCAGGCGATCATCCAGTGCCTGCGCTTTTGCGGACCGGGGTCGATCCGGCCGAAGAACATGGGGCCGCACAGTGCCACCAGCGAGAGCACGAGCGCGATGTTGCCACTCTGGACCAGCGAGAACTGGTAGCGCTCCACCATCAAGGGACCGAGCCACAGGCCACGCAGGCTGATGAACGCGGCGTAGGTGATGAAGCCGAGCGCCACAATGCCCCAGGTATGGGGAATGGTGAACAGCGTGCCAAACCGCCGGATCGCCTCGCCGATGGATTCCCGGGGCGCGCCGCGTGCATCGGCCGCCGACGTCGAAGGGGCCGATGGCTCACGCACCCGCAACCAGATCCAGACCCAGGAGATGGCCGACATCACCGCCAGCACCACAAAGCTCATGCGCCATGAGGTGTTCTGTACCAGCCATGCCAAAGGCGTGCCGGTGAACAGCATGCCCAAGGTGCCGACCGTCATGGCGACCCCGGACACGGCCGCGAATTTCTGCGCCGGAAAATACCGGGAGATAAATACCGTGCAGGCCAGAAAGGCCGGCGAGCAGCCCACGCCGATCAGCGCCTGACCGATGAGGAGCATGCCGTAGCTCGGCGCGGCGGCCGAGATCGCCGCGCCTGCGATGGCCAGCGGCGCGGCCGTCAATACCGTGCGGCGCACGCCCCAGAGGTCGATGGCGATGCCCATGAAGAGCTGCATCGCGCCGAACAGCAGGTGAAAGCTGCCCGCGAAAATTCCCAGCGCCTGGGGTGACAAACCCAGCTCGGCCGAGAGCGGGGTGGCCAGGATCGCGGCGACGGTGCGGTACGCATTGCTGAGCGCAAAGCCCGAAACGAGCGCGAGCAGCATGGCCCAGGCGGCCTGCGAGGGAAGGACGGGTGTGGCGCGCTCTTGGGTCATGATTTTTGTGGGGTGGTGCGCCGAGTGTGCGTGAAAAAGCGGCCATTCGCTTGGGCATTTTGCGAAGCGCACCACCAGCCATCATCTTCAACCTGTGCAAACGGTAACCTCGCAAAGCATGTGTACACCTCCGCGAGGGTCGATAATTGTCGCTTTCGTTTGCCGTCTGGAAATCAACGTGGACCTGCTTTTGCTGCTCAAGGCCGCCATCATGGGGGTGGTCGAGGGACTGACCGAATTTCTCCCCATCTCATCAACCGGCCATTTGATTCTTGCCGGAGCGCTGCTCGGTTTTGATGATGAAAAGGCCAAGGTCTTCGATATCGCCATCCAGACCGGGGCGATCTTTGCGGTCATCCTGGTTTACTGGCAGCGCATCAAGTCCACGATTCTCGAGCTGCCCACGCAGCGCAAGGCGCAGAAATTTGCGCTCAATGTGATCATCGGGTTTCTGCCTGCGGTGGTGCTGGCGCTGATTTTCGGCAAGTTCATCAAGGCGCATCTGTTCACGCCGACCGTGGTGGCGACGACCTTCATTCTTGGCGGCTTTGTCATTCTGTGGGCGGAAAAGCGCAGCGCAGTGGCCACGCGCGTCAACTCCGTGGATGAAATGACGCCGCTCGATGCCTTCAAGGTGGGGCTGGTGCAGTGTCTGGCGATGATTCCCGGAACCAGCCGCAGCGGCTCGACGATCATCGGCGGCATGCTGATGGGGCTGTCGCGCCAGACCGCGACCGATTTTTCGTTCTTTCTCGCGATCCCGACCTTGATCGGCGCGGGTGTCTACAGCCTCTACAAGGAGCGGGCCCTGCTGTCGATGCACGACCTGCCGGTGTTCCTCGTGGGTCTGGTGTTCTCGTTCATCAGCGCCTGGCTGTGCGTGCGCTGGTTGCTGCGCTACATCAGCACCAACAGCTTTGTACCGTTTGCGTATTACCGCATTGCCTTCGGCATCATCGTGTTGCTCACGGCCTGGTCCGGCGTGGTGACCTGGGCGGAATAACGGCCTTCAACCGCGGCCTCGGTCTTGGAATCAAGACCGAGTCGGGGTTTTCTTCGGGGCCGGACCCTGCGTCAGCGCGATGCTGGCCAGATTGTTGACGGCGGCTTCGATGGCCGCCGCCGTGGTGTGGGGCTGCTCCATCGGGAAGAGATGGCTGCCGTCCAGCATGGTGATGCGGCCCTGTGTGATGCGCTGCGTGAGCGCCATGCCGAGCTGTTTGAGTTCTGCCGATTCCAGGCCGCCGATGAAGGCGGCGGGGCATTCCAGCGGGTGCTTCTTGAACAGATGCGCCAGGCTGTGCGGCAGCGTGTTGTAGATCGCCGTTTCCACCGCGCGGTCGAAGGCGAGCACGCGTTTGCCGTCAAGGTCGGTCAGACCACTCTCCACATAGTCGCGCAGCACGCGCTCATCCCAGCGGGCAAAGGCTTTCTTGCTGCGAAAGTGTTCGAACGCGCTTTGCGTGCTGTCCCAGCTGTTGCGGCGCGCGCGGCTGATCTTGCCTGGCGTGAGTGAGCCCGCCACCTGGGCGCGTTTGGCCACGTCGAAGGCACTGGCGCGCCAGCCGCCGAGCAGGGGTGAATCGATCAGAACGACGCCGCGCGCCAGTTGCGGATGCCGAGCCGCGGCCATGGCGCTGAGAAACCCGCCCAGCGAATGGCCCACCAGAAATGCCTTTTCTCCGGTGCGCTGTTGCTGCTCCTGCGCGAAGTCGGCGAGCTGCTGGACCAGATTGGGCCAGCTGTCGGTGACCGGGTATTTGTCGTCATGCCCGTAGCGCCCGACGGCGCTCACGTCAAATCCACGCCGGCGCAGATCCTCGAACAAGACGCGGTAGGTGCTCGCAGGAAAGCTGTTGGCGTGGGAGAAGACGATGGAGGGCATGTTCTTGTTCTTCGTGGGCTGGGGGCGTATCGCCGTTCAGGCGGTGCGCACGCTTCAGATCAGTTTTTCGGAAGCCCCGGTGATTTTCTTGAGATGCCGGCTGCGATGCGAGTCGACCCGGATTGGTACATCGGTGGCTCCGCCGTTCCAGGCCGGATCTTCGATGCTGTCGAACACCTGGCGCAGACGCTCGCCCCAGCTGTTGCGCACCATCATGAAATAGGGGTTGTTCTCGTCGATGCAGACGATCTTGTCGGACGAGAAGCGGCCTTCTTCGTACACCACCAGATCGAGCGGGAAGCCGACCGACAGATTGGACTTGAGCGTGCTGTCCATGGAGACCAGGGCGCACTTGGCGGCCTCGTTCAGCGGCGTTTCCGCCTCCAGTACCCGGTCGAGTACTGGTTTGCCGTATTTGGACTCACCGACCTGGAAGTAGGGCGTCTCGGCGGTTGCTTCGATGAAGTTGCCGGCCGAATACACCTGAAACAGGCGCATGCCCTCGTCCTTGATCTGCCCGCCGAGGATGAGTGACACATTGAAATCCACGCCCGTGCGCTGCAGCGCCTCGCCGTCGCGCTCGAAAATGCGGCGCACGGCCTCGCCCAGCACGCGGGCCACATCGAACATGCTGGTGGCGTTCCAGATGGTGACCGGCTCTTCGCCCTCGGCGCCCGGCAATTGCGTCACTTGCAGGATTTCCCGTATGGACTGCGAGATGCTCAGGTTGCCGGCCGAGAGCAACACCATGAAGCGGTCGCCCTTTTTTTCATAGACCATCATCTTGCGGAACGAGCTGATCTGGTCCAGTCCGGCGTTGGTGCGAGAGTCGGACAGAAAGACCAGTCCGGCGTTGAGCTTGATGGCGACGCAATACGTCATAGGATTCAGAGAAATTAAACCAAAGGGGGCAAGTGTAGTCGTCTCGGGCTTTGCAAGCATGGCGTGCTGACAAAGTAGAAACAAGCGCTTCACCAACGGTTTACAGGCGATCGCTATCATTTGAAAAAAATTGTACTAACCAAGGCTCACATGCCCGCTCGCTCTACTCCCACCCGTTCTCCCGCGTCCCGGATGCACTTTTCTCATGGTCGTGCTCGAACCGGTCTGATTTGGGGCGTGGTGGTCGTCGCCATCGCCGCAGGCGGCGGGTATTGGTGGTATCAGAGCAAACAGGCGGGCGACACCGCCGCCCAGACGCAGGCCGCGGGCCCCAAGGGAGCTGGCGGACGGGGCGGGGCCCGAGGTCCCGGCGGCCCGGGCGGCCCAGGCGGTGGCTCTCAGGTTCAGCCCGTCTCTGCGGGTGTCGTCGACCAGCGCGACATGCGCGTTCTGGTGAGTGCCATCGGCACGATGAATGCCCGCGCCACTGCTGTGGTGCGCGCCAAGGTGTCGGGCGAGCTGATCAAGCTGCATTTCAAGGAAGGTGACGAGGTCAAGGCAGGGCAGTTGCTGGCCGAGATCGATCCGCGCAGTTTTCAGGCGACGTTGAATCAGGTGCAGGGGACGCTGCAGCGCGATCAGGCGCTGCTCAAGAACGCCCAGCTCGATTTGCAGCGCTACAAGGATCTGCAGGCACAGGACTCGATCGCCAATCAGCAGGTCGACACCCAGGCCGCGCTGGTGCGCCAATATGAAGGCACGGTGGCGTCCGACAAGGCGCAGGTCGATGCCGCCAAGCTGCAACTGAGCTACACCCGTGTGACCGCGCCGATCGCCGGGCGATTGGGTCTGCGTCTGGCGGATCTGGGCAACGTGGTGAACCCGGGCGATACCGCCGGCATCGTCACGATTTCGCAAGTCCGACCCATCGATGCGCTGTTCTCGCTGCCGGAAGCCCATGTGAGCACGCTTTCCAAGCGTCTCGCGGAGCGCCAGGACCTGCCCGTGGAGCTGTGGGATCGTGACCAGAAGGTGCTGCTGGCCAAGGGCCGCATGAACGCGCTGGACAACACCATCGACACCACCACCGGCACCGTCAAGGCCAAGGCGGCCTTCGACAACGCCGAGAACAAGCTGTTCGCCAATCAATTCGTGAACGTGAAGTTGCAGGTCAATCTGCTCGAGAACGCAATCACCGTTCCCGCGACCGCAGTGCAGAACAACTACGTCTATCTGGTCAAGCCGGACAACACGGTGACGCAGCGCAAGATCACCGTGGGCGTGACCGACGGAGACCGCGTCAGCGTGCGCGGCGACCTGCAGCCGGGCGATCAAGTGGTGACCGATGGCATCGACCGTCTGCGCGAAGGTGCGCAGGTCTCGATCATCGCGGCCGACAAGGTCAGCAACGTCGACCAGGCGGTGCAGAACGCAGCGGGCGCACCGCGCGCACCGCGCAACCTGCCGCCCGAAATTCGCGCCAAGATGGCCAGCATGACGCCCGAAGAGCGCAAGGCGTTCATCGAGAAGATGCGTGAGGAACGCGCCGCGAAGCGCTCCGCCGATGGTGCCCCTGGACCCACGTCGACGCCGGCCTCGGGTGCCGCGCCACAAGCCCCCGCTCCCACACCAACGGCATCCGCTCCCGCGGCAGCCGCCAGTCGTTAAACGGTCGCTGCAACGCTACGGGCGGCCCCAATGAATCTTTCGCGACTCTTTATCCTTCGCCCCATCGCCACCACCTTGCTGATGGTGGCGGTGCTGATCTCGGGCATTCTGGCGTATCGCCTGCTGCCGATTTCGGCGCTCCCGCAGGTCGATTACCCGACCATCGAGGTCACCACGCTGTACCCCGGCGCGAGCCCGGACGTGATGACCTCCAATGTCACCGCGCCGCTCGAACGGCAATTCGGTCAGATGCCGGGGCTCTCGCAGATGTCCTCGGTCAGCTCGGGCGGGGCCTCGGTCATCAGCCTGCGCTTCTCGCTCGACATGTCGATGGATGTGGCCGAGCAGCAGGTGCAGGCCGCCATCAACGCCGGCTCGAACCTGCTGCC
>CALMCS010000104.1 GCA_937862875.1 uncultured Comamonadaceae bacterium | reverse complement strand
GGTGTTTATGCTGGCATTGGTGGGCCCGGTGGTGTCGCTGCAGTCAAGATGGCAGTGCAGGATTTTGGGGGAACCGTTCTCGGTCGCCCCATCGAAGTGGTCAGCGCCGACTACCAGAACAAGGTCGACATCACATCGACCAAGGCCCGTGAATGGTTTGACCGTGGCAATGTGGAAATGATTGTTGAGTCCACCGACTCCGCATCCGCATTGGCGCTTCAGAAACTTGGCCTGGACAAGAAAAAGATCACCATCGCCGCAGGCTCAGCCACCACGGAGCTGACGGGCAAGCAATGCACCCCATACGGCATCCACTACGTGTACAACACCTACTCGCTTGCCAACGGTACGGCCCGTGCCATTGTGGAAGAAGGCAAGAAGGACTGGTTCTTCATCACTGCAGACTATGCGTTCGGACACTCACTCGAAGCCAATGCATCCGCCGTGGTTGAGCAGATGGGCGGCAAGGTACTGGGCAAGGTTCGCCATCCACTGTCTGCGTCCGACTTCGGATCGTTCCTGCTTCAGGCCCAATCGTCCAAGGCACAGGTCATCGGTCTCGCCAACGCTGGCCGCGACACGCAGAACTCCATCCGTCAGGCTGCGGAGTTTGGTCTGACTACAGGCAAGCAACTCGTCGCACCGCTGTTGATCGTTGATACCGATCTGAAGGGAATAGGTTTGAAGGCCGCTCAAGGCCTGCAATTCACCACGGCTTTCTACTGGGACTACAACGATGAAACCCGCGCCTTCAGCAAGAAGTTCCACGCACAGACCAAGCTGATGCCGACGATGGTTCAAGCGGGCATGTACTCCGCCACCATGCACTACCTCAATGCTGTGAAGGCAGTTGGTAGTGCCGATGCGGACAAAGTCATGGCCAAGATGCGCGAAACACCGATCAACGACTTCTTCGCCAAAGACGGAAAAATTCTGGCTAACGGTCTCATGTCGCACGACATGTATCTGGCGGAGGCCAAGACGCCTGCAGAGTCCAAAGGCGAGTGGGACCTGTTGAAGATCCGCAAGATCATCCCCAAAGCACAGGCGTTCGAGCCACTCGAGAAGAGCGCCTGCCCTCTGAAGGGCTGATCACCGGCCTCGCGTTCGTGGCAGTTGCGGCAGGCGAACAGCCAAACCGCCGGCGACTGCCCTCTCCTCCTCCTCCTCTATTCAACAGCCACAGCACTGCATTTCCGCAGTGCTGCGGCGTCACTCGCCCTTCGCGGCCAGACTCTTCATTTGCCTATGTCGGATTTCATTCTGCAAACTCAATGCTTATCCAAAGCGTTCAAAGGGTTCACGGCGGTCAGTGATGTCAACCTTCAGGTTCGACGAGGATCCATACACGCGCTCATTGGTCCCAACGGTGCGGGCAAGACGACCTGCTTCAACCTGTTGACCAAATTTCTCGAGCCCAGCGCCGGCACCATCCTGTTCAACGGAATCGACATCACGCGCGAGAAGCCAGCGCAGATCGCGCGTCGTGGCGTCATTCGATCATTCCAGATCTCGGCCGTCTTTCCTCACCTGACGGTGCTGGAGAACGTGCGCGTCGGACTGCAACGCAAACCGGGAATGACCTACCAGTTCTGGCGCAGTAGTAAATCCTTGAACGCACTGGATGCGCAAGCGATGGAGTTGCTGGACCACGTCGGTCTGAGCGATTTCGCGCAGACCGTCACCGTCAACCTTCCCTACGGACGCAAGCGTGCGCTTGAAATCGCCACGACGTTGGCGATGGAGCCCGAGTTGATGCTGCTGGACGAGCCCTCGCAAGGCATGGGCCACGAAGACGTTGATCGCGTCACCCAATTGATCAAAAAAGTGTCGGCAGGTCGCACGATTCTGATGGTCGAGCACAACATGAGCATTGTCTCGTCTATCGCAGATCGCATCACGGTTCTGCAGCGAGGCGCCATCCTGGCCGAGGGCGCATACGAGCAGATATCCACCGATCCGCGCGTCATGGAGGCCTACATGGGCACGACCGACACAGCACTCCAAGGAGCGCATTGAAGATGCGAAAAGACATGAATACAAGCCCACCGGCATGTCGGCGCCGATCCAAATCTGAGCA
>CALMCS010000103.1 GCA_937862875.1 uncultured Comamonadaceae bacterium | reverse complement strand
TGATGCTGACGATCTGGTGGATCGTGCGCAGGATCAGACACGCCCACGGCGACACGGCAGCGGAAGAGAAATCTTCCTGACGAGCTGCCGTCCTGGCGCGCGAGAGCTGCGCCGTTCCTTTGAACATAGGAGAACTACATGGAACGCATCGAACATCACGCCAGCTTTGATGGTTGGCAGGACGTTTATCAGCATGAATCCACGACGCTCGGTTGCACGATGAAGGTCGGCGTCTATCTGCCTCCGCAGGCACAGCACGGCAAGGTGCCGGTGCTGTACTGGCTTTCAGGCCTCACCTGCACCGAGCAGAACTTCATCACCAAGTCCGCCGTCCAGCGCTACGCGGCCGAACATGGCATTGCCGTCGTCGCGCCCGATAGCAGCGCTCGCGGCGAAGGCGTTGCCGACGATCCTGCCTATGACCTCGGACAGGGGGCGGGTTTCTACGTCAACGCCACACAGGAACCCTGGGCTGCGAATCATCGGATGTACGACTACGTCGTGCAGGAATTGCCGGCGCTGATCGAGGCCCACTTTCCCGTGACAGCGGAGCGGAGCATCAGCGGCCATTCCATGGGAGGACACGGTGCTCTGGTCATCGCCCTGCGCAACCCGGGCCGTTATCGAAGCGTCTCGGCCTTCTCGCCCATCGTCGCCCCCACCCAGGTTCCCTGGGGGCACAAGGCCTTCGAGGCGTACCTGGGCAGCGATCGGGAAGTGTGGAAGCAGTACGACACCGTGGAGCTGATTCGCACCGTGCAGGAGCGTTTGCCGTTGCTGGTGGACCAGGGCTTGGGCGACGAGTTCCTGGAGAGCCAGCTTCAGCCCGACCTGCTGCGCAAAGCCTGCGACGAGACGGGGCACCCGCTCACGTTGAATCTGCGCCCAGGCTACGACCACAGCTACTACTTCATTGCCAGCTTCATTGGCGAGCATATGGCACACCACGCATCGGCGCTGAAACGCTGAGAGAGGAGATCAGGTCATGACAAAGACCTCCAAAAACCGACATCACGTCGTCATTATCGGAGCGGGCTTCGGCGGGATCGAGGTTGCCAACCAGCTTGCTGGTGTCGAGGTCGATGTGACGATCATCGATCGGCGCAATCATCACCTGTTCCAACCCTTGCTTTACCAGGTCGCAGGTGCGTCACTTTCGACATCCGAGATCGCCTGGCCTATTCGCTATCTCTTCCGAAATCGCCCGGAAGTGAACACCTTGATGGCGGAAGTGGAAGGTATCGACCAGGACGCGCGTCAGGTCATTCTCAACAATGGAATGCGGCAAACCTACGACACGCTCGTGCTCGCGACAGGTGCTACCCATGCCTACTTCGGACACGACGAATGGGGGGCTTTCGCGCCGGGGTTGAAGACGCTGGAAGATGCCACGACCATTCGGGGCCGAATCCTCGCGGCTTTCGAGGAAGCTGAGCGCACGAGCGATCCTCAGCAGCGTGCCGCGCTGCAGACGTTCGTCATCATCGGTGGTGGTCCCACCGGGGTTGAATTGGCCGGAACCATCGCCGAGCTGGCACGAGACACGCTGGCGCGTGACTTCCGCTCGATCGACCCGAGCACATCGCGGGTTGTACTGATCGAGGCTGGCCCGCGTCTGTTGTCGGTCTTTCCAGAGGATCTTTCGGCCTATACGCGCCAGGCACTCGAAAAACTCGGGGTCGAGGTCGTGCTGGGTACTCCGGTCACCGAATGCTCGGCCGACGGCGTGGTGTATGGCGGCAAGCCCCTTTCGGCCAAGACCATCGTCTGGGCCGCCGGAGTCCAGGCGTCTCCCGCGGCTCGCTGGTTGGGCGCTGCGTCTGATTGTGCTGGTCGAGTGGTCGTTGGCCCTGACCTGACGGTGGCCGGTCGCCCGGAGGTCTTCGCCATCGGCGATACAGCCTCGTGCACCATGGCCGATGGGAAGCCCGTGCCGGGCATCGCCCCGGCCGCCAAACAGCAAGGGAAGTACGTCGCTAACCTGATTGGACGGCGTTTGAAGGGCAAGCCCGCTGACGGACCTTTCAAATACCGGCATCAGGGGAACCTGGCCACCATCGGCCGCAGCCTGGCGGTGATTGACATGGGGCGGGTGAAGCTGCGTGGTGCCTTTGCGTGGTGGATCTGGAAGCTGGCGCACATCTACTTTCTGATCGGCACGCGAAATCGTCTCAGTGTCGCTTTGAGCTGGGTATGGAACCACAGCATCGGCTACCGCGGCTCTCGCATCATCATGCATGCGATTGCCGACAAAGAGCCCACGGCGTTGGATAAATCCGGCTCTCTGGATTGAGGTGCCCACCTTATCGGAACGTCAACTATCAGAAATGCCAGGGAGAGGAACTTGACCGATCTATTCACGACAAAGCCCAAGCCTCCCTTGGCCGAACTCCTGCGGCCCAAGACGCTGGATGAATTCGTCGGGCAACGGCACTTGCTCGGCCCCGGCAAGCCGCTTCGTCTCGCGTTCGAGGCGGGCAAGTTGCACTCGTTCATCCTCTGGGGGCCGCCAGGCGTGGGCAAGACCACCCTAGGGCGCCTGGCCGCCAGTGCGACCGACAGCCGATTCATCGCCATCTCGGCCGTGCTGGCCGGGGTGAAGGACATCCGGCAAGCCATCGACGAGGCCCAGGCCGAACTGGACAACCATGGTCGATCGACGGTGCTTTTCGTCGATGAGATCCATCGCTTCAACAAGGCGCAGCAGGATGCCCTGCTGCCCCATGTCGAGTCGGGGCTCCTGACCCTGGTGGGGGGGACGACCGAGCATCCGGGGTTGGCGGTCAATTCCGCACTGCTCTCGCGCGCGCAGGTCTATACCCTCGAACCGCTGTCCAGCGACGAACTGAACCAACTCTACGAACGCGCACTGCCGCATCTCCAGGGCGTCACGTTGGACGCGGACGCGCTGGATCTGCTCAAGGGCTTTGCCGATGGCGATGGCAGGCGCTTCCTCAATCTGCTTGAGCAGGTGACGAATGCGGCGTCGGGCGCTGGCAAGACCGTGGTCGATGGCCAGTCCGCCAAGCTGTCCACCAGTCCATCGCTGCGCAGGTTCGACAAGGGCGGTGACGAGTTCTACTGGCAGCTCTCAGCCTTCCACAAGTCGCTACGGGGCTCCGACCCTGATGCGGCCCTGTATTGGCTGGCCCGCATCCTTGACGGTAGCGGCGACGTCAGCCAGGTGACCCGCCGCATGGTGGTAGTGGCCAGCGAAGACATCGGCAATGCCGACCCGCAGGCGCTGCAACTGGCGCTCAATGCCGCGCTGGCTTATGAGAGGCTGGGTTCCCCCGAAGGCGAAATACCGATTGCCCACGCGGCGACCTACCTTGCTGCCGCCCCCAAGTCGAACGCTGCCTATGCCGCCTGGAACAAGGCGAAGACCTTCGTCAAGAACAGCGGCTCCCTGCCTGTGCCTCTCCATCTTCGCAATGCGCCGACGAAGCTGATGCAGCAGATGGGGTATCACGAAGGCTACCGCTACGCTCCTGACGAGCCCAACGGCTACGCCGCTGGGCAAAGCTACTTTCCCGAGGGCGTGGCGCGGCCGGGCTGGTATCAGCCAACGGACAGAGGTGTTGAGCGCAGGCTGGGAGAAAGGCTTACTTGGCTGCGCTCGCTGGATGATGGGACGCTGCCAGAGGCGGACGCCTGACCGGTCGCCTCCGAAACCTGCCCATCGTGATCTCACAAACTACAGGATAAGCACATGCCAGC
>CALMCS010000102.1 GCA_937862875.1 uncultured Comamonadaceae bacterium | reverse complement strand
AAAGACGAAAACTCCAGCTGCTGGATCCGCGTGAGCCAGACCTGGGCGGGCAGCAACTACGGCTCGATGCACATCCCCCGGATCGGGCAAGAAGTCATCGTAGATTTCTTGAACGGCGACCCGGACTACCCCATCATCACCGGACGTGTCTACAACGCGATGCAGATGCCGCCATGGGACTTGCCCGGCAATAAAACGCAGTCGGGGATCAAGACCCACTCGAGCATCGGCGGTGCCGGTGGCGACGGGTTGAAGAACGGCCCGGGCGACGCCAATGCCTTGCGCTTTGAAGACAAGAAGGGCGAAGAGCAACTCTGGCTGCACGCGCAGAAGGACCAGCTCACCGAAGTCGAACACGACGAAGACAAATGGGTGGGCAACGACCGCCGCAAGGTCATCGACCGGGACGAGTTCAACACCATTCACCGCGACCGCACCGAGATCGTCGATCGCAACGAAAAAATCAACGTGCACGGCTGGCGCACGGAAGAAGTGGATCTGGACGAGACCATCACGATTCACCAGAACCGCAAGGAACGCGTCGATCACAACGAGACCATCTCGATCGGCGACAACCGCACGGAAGACGTCGGCAAGAACGAGACCATCGACATCGGTCTCAACAAAAAGGAAACCATCGGCATCACCTACATGGAGAACACCGGCATCGCCAAGATGATGAACATCGGCTTGGCCTACAGCCGCAATGTGGGTCTGGCGATGAACTCCCTCGTCGGGCTCATACAGGCGAGCGAAGTCGGCTTGACCAAGCAGTTGATGGTGGGCCAGAGCTACTCCGCCAACATCGGCAAGACGGTGGAACTCAAGGTCGGAGAAACCAAGAACGAGACCGTGGGCAAGGTCTCGGTGCACACCGTGGGCGAACACTTCGAGCTGGTCTGCGGCAAGGCCAAGATCGTGCTCAAGAGCGACGGCGGCATCTACCTCAAAGGCGCGCACATCGAGTTGCAGGGCGAATCGGCCATCAATGGCGACGCGGGCGTCATCAACTGGAACTGCGGCGCGAGCAAATCTCCACCGGCTGCGCCCGGAAGCGAAGCCAAACCGGGTTCGGGTGATGGCGGGTCTGGCGGCGGTGACGGCGCAGGTGCTGCGGGCGGCGGCGCTGGAGGTGGCGGTGCTTCGCCACCCGGCGGAAACTCGTTTGTGGCATCCAGCGGAGGCGGTGCAGGCGGCCCCGGAGGATTGGGCGGAATGGGTGGAATGGGAGGCACGGGCGGGCTCGGAGGCGCGGCCGGCGGCCTTGCAGGAGCGCTGGGAGGCGCACTGGGTGCGTTGGGCGGTGCTGGCGGTGGTTTGGGCGGACTTGCCGGTGCGGTCGGCGGAATGCTGGGCGGCGGAGGCGCTGGTGCTGGTGGTTTGGGTGGCCTGGCAGGAGGCGGCAGCGCCCTCGGCGGGGTCCTGGGTGCGGCAGGGAAGGTCGCCAGCCTGGCCTCGTCCATGGGTGCCGGCGGCAGCAAGATGGGCGCAGTCAGCGGGGCGTTGAACATGGCCGGAGGGCTGATGGGCTCGTCCCGAGCCAGTCCGATGAGCGCCCCGAAAACCAGCGTGCCGATCATGCCGACGTTCTGATCCAGAACTATAAAAAACAACAACGACTTGAAGGAAAAACCATGACTGGACTTCCAGCAGCCCGCCAAACGGACAAGACGCTCAAGGGTGGGCCGATCACACAAGGCTCGCTGACAGTGAATATCGGCAGCGCGGGCGGCGTGGCGTGCTCTACCTGCCCAGGCGGGAAGGCAGTAGGCAATCCCGTCAATCCCGTGCTGGGTGCCAAGGTGCAAGGCAACGAGGTGGATCTGGCACTGCCGGGCCCGCTGCCTTTTGTGGTCTCACGCGACTACTCGAGCTATCAAACCGACACACCCGCGAACATCGGCCTGCTGGGCCCCGGTTGGTGGTTGCCGACCGAAGCCTCGTTACTGCAAACCGAATCCGAGCTGACCCTGAACGACAGCAAAGGCCGCAGCATCCGCTTCGAGCCCTTGCCTGCGGGCAGAGCTGCATACAGTCGCAGCGAGAACCTTTGGATCGTGCGCGGCGGATTGGAGCGCTTGGACGAAGAACCATCGATGCCGACCGCGCGTCTCAACACGGCGTGGCTCGGATTGCATCTGGACGATCGGCGCAATCCCTCGTTCTTCTTCGTCACCAACGACCCACTGGGTCCCTGGTGGATCTTTGGGCCGCAACCCGCGCTTGCAGAGATCGAGGGCAAGCGTCTGCATTTGCTGGGCTTGGCCGACCGCTTCGGCCGTACACAAAAGCTCGGACGCGACGCATCTGGCGCGATGACGGCTGTGCAGGATGGAGCGGGCAGGCAATACCGCCTGGAGCTCAAACAGCTGCCCCATATTGCGAACCACGGCCAGAACGGCTGGGGCGCAGACAGCGGCGTGCGCTTGATGGCGGTGCACCTCACACATGATCCGCATTACCCGGAACGGCTTGCGCACCCCCTCGTCCGATACGAGTACAGCGCTCGCGGAGAACTCATGACCGTCTACGCACGCGACGCCAGCGTGCAGCGTCGCTTCTGGTATCACCCCAAGCTGGTGGGCCGCATGACCGCCCACGCCTATGCCGGGCGCGAACCCGTCACGTACACCTATGACGAATCGGGCAAGGTCATCGCCCACGATCGACCCGGCTCGCTGTCCTACCGCTTTGAATACCAGGCCCAAGCGACCGTAGTCACGGACAGTCTCGGCCGCCAAAACACCTACCATTTCGAAGGCGAGGGCGGCCTCAAGCGCGTGGTCAGACAAGTGGCGTTCGACGGCGGCATCTCCCAGAGCCGTTTCGACCCCAGCGGCCGACTGCTTTCCAGCATCGACCCACTAGGGCGCGAGACGCGATTCGATCTGGACACAGCGACTGGCGCAGTCCTGTCCATCACCTTGCCCGATGGAGCGCAAAGCAGCTGGAACTACAACCCCCACGGACAGGTAATCCTGCGCCGCAGCGCGAGCGGATCCACCGAGCGCTTCGAATACGACCCACTCGGTCGGCCAACAGCCACCATTGACGCACTCGGCCACATCACCCGTACGCACTATCCGAACGACGTCACAGACCAACCGAGCGCCATAGAAGACGCCAAAGGCGGATTCAAACACCTCACCTGGACCAGCACGCAGCAGCTCGCCAGCTACACCGATTGCTCTGGCAGCGTCACGCGCTACCGCTACAACCGCTGGGGCCAGCAAGTGCAAGTGCAGGGGGAAGAAGGCTCAAGGGTCGACTACAGCTACGACGACCTAGGCCGCCTCATCGCCCAGACCAACGCGGCGAATCAAACCAGCAGCTATGGCTACAACGCCGCCAGCGACGTCATGGCGATTTTGGCCCCGGACGGCAACACCGTGCGCTTCGAGCGTGATGCGCTTGGCCGGATGCTCGTCTATCACTACGGCGGGCTGACCCAGCAATACCAGTACGACCCCGCTGGGCGCTTGGTACGCCTTACCAACGAAAACGGCGCACACACCACGTTCGACTACGAC
>CALMCS010000101.1 GCA_937862875.1 uncultured Comamonadaceae bacterium | reverse complement strand
GCGCGACGCGTTGAGCGAGAGCCCGCAGGTAGCGCCGCTCCCCAAATCCGCGCCGGCCCAACCGGCCGCCAACGATGAGTTCGGCGACGACGCACAAAAGGCCAGGTCCAGAGCGCGCGCGAAATCGAAATTCACTTTCAAACAGAAGCTGGTCGTCTGCGGCATCGCAGCGCTGGTGATGGTGGGTCTGTTCTACCCCGTGGAGAACGTGGTCGTCGCCACCGGTCAGGTGATCCCCTCGGACCGCGTGCAGACGGTGCAGCATCTGGAAGGCGGCATCGTCACCACGGTCAAGGTCAAGGAAGGCCAAACCGTCACCCAGGGCCAGCCGCTGATGGAGATCGATCTCGGCGGTACCAGCCTGAACCTCGAGCAGCTCACCGCGCGCTCGGGCAGCGCACTCGCCACCAAGACGCGTCTTGCCGCGGAGAGCCAGGGCCGACCGCTCAAGGCGGCGGACTTCCCCGCCGATCTGGAATCGAAGATCGTGCGCGCGGAAATGGGCGCGTTCACCTCGCGCCAACTCGAATTCCAGGGCACGCTCGCATCGGCCCAGGCCCTGCAGGAACAAGCCCTGGGCGATGTGGCCCAGATTCAGGCACGCATCCAGGGTCTCGAAAACAATCTGCGCCTGTACGAGCAAGAGGCCGGAATCGCCAACCAACTCGCCGCCGAGCAGCTGATTGGCCAGCTCGAGGTGATCGACAAGCAACGTGCGCTTGAACAAGTGCGCGCCGATCTGGCCGCCGCACGCCAGAACCTGGTGAGCAATCGCGCCAAGGTCGAGCAGGCCAAGGCCAAGATGCTGGAAACCCGTGGCGCGTTCCGCCGCCGCGCCTCCGAAGAACTCGCCCAGACCGAACGCGAATTGCTGAGCCTGTCCGAAGACCTGACGCGCGCCCAAAGCCAGCGCACCCGCACCGTGGTGCTCGCCCCCACCGACGGCATCGTCAAGGGACTGCGCAGCTCCGGCGCGGGCTGGGTGGTCAAGCCCGGCGAGGCGATTCTGGAGATCGTGCCAGACAAGGACGAGATCATTGTCGAGGCACGACTGAACCCCTCGGACCGCGGCTACGTGCATACCGGCCAGGCCACCAAGGCCAAGATTTCCGCCTATGACTATCTGCGCTACGGCTTCGTCAAGGGCAAGGTACGCCTGGTTTCCGCCGACGCCGATCGCGACCCGAACCAACCCGACGCGCTGTCTTACTTCCGCATTCAGGCCAGCCTCGAGCAGCCCTGGGTGGGTCGTCCGGACAACCGCATCACTACCGGCATGCAGGCCGAACTCGACCTGCTGCTGGGCCACGAACCGTTCATCTGGTATTTGCTGCGCCCCGTGCTGCACATCCAGAGCGAAGCATTCCGGGAGCCGTGAGATGACAACGATGTCCACGCGCTTCCTCTCCCCCTTTCCGATGATCGCGCTCGCCGCTGCACTGCTGGCTTCCGCAGTGCATGCACAAGCACCGGACATCGAACCCACGGCACTGGCAGCCATTGCACCGAGCGATGCGTCCGCCTCCGCATCTGAATCCGGCGGCTCCGAGTCCGGCGCCGTCTCCCTGCAACTCGCGCACCAGCTCACGCCGACCACGCTCGCAGACACCGCCTCGCAAAAGCAATTGCTCGAGGCGCTGTACTCCATGCTCAACCAGCACCCGGATGTGCTCAAGGCCCGCGCGTCGCTCGAATCCGCCGGCCATGATCTGAACACCGCCCAAGGCGCGCGTTGGCCGAGCTTCAAGGTCGGCACGTCGTCGGGCAACGCCTCGATTGCACAGGGCCAGCGCCGCGAGTCCTATACCGCCATCAACGCCGAAATCCGCATGAATCTGCTGGACGGCGGCGCCATCGGCGCGGGCGTGCGCTCCGCCGAAGAGATGGAATCGGCCCAGACCAGCGTGCTCTACAGCACCCGCCAGAACGTGTTGCTGGAAGCGCTCACCGCGCTGCTCGAACTGCATCGCTTCGACAGCAAGTCACGCATCGCCGCCGAGTCCGCCAACGTCATCGGCCAGCTCGCCTATGTCGAAGAACGCCGGGCCGAACTCGGCGCGGTGGGCCGCAACGATCTGCGCCGCGCCGCATCGCGCCAGGCCAGCGCACTCGCGCAGCAGAGTGCACTCGAATCCCAGCGCATGGATGCACTGGCACGGTTCACCCGCTATTTCAACTACGCCCCCGCCAGCCGCGCCCTGCCCGACCTGCAAGTGCCTGTCATGTGGATGCCGGCCAGCGAACAAGCGGCGCTCTCGGCCTCCGAAAGCCAGAGCTCCGAGCTGCGCGAGATTGGCCACATGATCGAGCGCGCCATGGCCGAGGTCGAGCGCAGCAAGGCACAGCGCTTCCCGACGCTCGCTGCCGTCGTCGCCCACACCCGCGACCCCAAGGGCGTGCTCTACAACGAAGGCACGCGCTACGGTCTCGAGGTCAACTGGAACTTTGGCAACGGCTTTGAATTGCGCGACCGCATTCTCAAGTCCATCAACGAATTGCAGGCCCAGGAAGCGCAGCAGGAAGCCGTGCGCCGCCAGGTGCAGGAAGCCGCGTCCGCCGCCTGGGGCCGCTGCCAGGCCGGCCGCCAGCGCGAGGCACAGCTGACCGACGCCGTGCGCGAAGCCCGCTCCGCCTTCGAAGGCTACCGCCGCCTGCTGGAAGTCGGCCGCGGCAGTCTCTCGCTGGTGCTCGACGCCCAACTCGACATGCAGCGCCTGATGCTGGACGCCGCCGACGCCACCTACGACCAACGCATCAACGAGCTGCGCCTGGCGCGCACCACCGGCCAGTTGCTGCCCAAGGAATTGCCCGAGCGCTGGCTGAACCAGTTGTTCGACCAGCCTGCCACCGGTGGTGACTTGCGCGGTGCGCCGCTGCAGGCCGCCCACTCCGCCCGCCCTTTGCCTGGCGCAGGGCCGACCGACCCCGACACCCTTCCCGCCCCCGTTTTGTTGAATACCCAGCGCCTGCAACTGCGACTCGACACCCGACTCGATCCGCAGTTGTTCGCACTCCCGCAGACCCCCGCCGAATCCACCGCAGTGCGATGGTGACGCTCTAGTTGTTTCCGCAGTGGCTGGCGCTTGCCCATCGTCAGCGACTGTTTTTCATCCATGGGCCGTCCTTTGAGTAATGGAGAACCAATCATGTCCAAGATCATCAAGAACTTTTTGAATGACGAAGAAGGTGCAACGGCTATTGAGTATGGGTTGATTGCTGGGTTGATTGCCGCTGTGATCGTCACCGTCGTTTCTACGCTGGGTACGCAGATCAATGCTGCGTTTACATCAATCAGCGAC
>CALMCS010000100.1 GCA_937862875.1 uncultured Comamonadaceae bacterium | reverse complement strand
CACCTGACCCACGGCATGCCGCTGAACATGTCCGGCAAGTGGTTCAACGTCGTTTCCTACGGCCTGAACGCCAAGGAAGAAATCGACTACGACAAGATGGAAGCGCTCGCCCGCGAGCACAAGCCCAAGATGATCATCGCCGGTGCCAGCGCGTACTCGCTCGAGATCGACTTCGCCCGTTTTGCCAAGATCGCCAAGGAAATCGGCGCGATCTTCATGGTTGACATGGCCCACTACGCTGGCCTGATCGCCGGTGGCCAGTACCCCAATCCAGTGCCACACGCCGACATCGTCACGACCACGACCCACAAGAGCCTGCGCGGCCCCCGTGGCGGCGTGATCCTGATGAAGGCCGAGCACGAGAAGGCCATCAACAGCGCCGTGTTCCCCGGCCTGCAAGGCGGCCCACTGATGCACGTGATCGCAGCCAAGGCTGTGGCGTTCAAGGAAGCTCTGGCTCCCGAGTTCAAGGACTACGCCAAGCAAGTCAAGCTGAACGCACAAGCCGTGGCTGAAGTGCTGACCGCTCGCGGCCTGCGCATCATCAGCGGCGGCACACAGAGCCACCTGATGCTGGTCGACCTGCGCGCCAAGGGCATCACCGGCAAGGAAGCCGAAGCCGTGCTGGGCGCAGCCCACATGACCATCAACAAGAACTCGATCCCCAACGATCCCGAGAAGCCAATGGTCACCAGCGGCATTCGCGTCGGTACACCAGCGATGACGACTCGTGGTTTCAAGGAAGAAGAAGCGCGCATCACGGCCAACCTGATCTGCGACGTGCTGGACAACCCACGTGACGAGGCCAACATCGCCGCCGTCCGCGAGAAGGTCCACGCACTGACTTCGCGCTTCCCGGTTTACCGTTGATTTTTCGCACCAGCGAGACGACACCCTCATGAAATGCCCCTTCTGCAGTCACGCCGAGACCCAAGTGGTCGAAACACGCGTGGCTGAAGATGGGGTGTTCGTGCGTCGCCGTCGCCAGTGCAGCGCCTGCGAGAAGCGCTTCACGACCTATGAGCGTCCGGAAGTGAACTTCCCCGCGATCGTCAAGAAAGACGGTCGCCGCGTGGAATACACCCGCGAAAAGCTCCTCGGCTCCTTCAAGCTCGCGCTGCGCAAGCGCCCCGTGAGCACCGAGCAGATCGACAACGCCATCGAGCGCATCGAAGAACGCCTGCTGAACCTCGGCCAACGCGAAATCGTCTCCAGCCGCCTGGGTGAATTGGTGATGCGCGAGCTGAAGAAGCTCGACAAGATCGCCTACATCCGATTTGCCAGCGTCTACCGCAGCTTCGAAGACATCGACGATTTCCGCGCGCTGGTGGACGAAGTCCGGCCGCCGAAGTAATTGCGGCACGCCTTCGGGATCTGATCAAAAAATGGCGCTCGAAGCGCCTTTTTTTTGCGCGCTCGTTCGCTTCAACGCACGCGAACGATGCGATCCGCGGTGGGAAGCGGCATGGCCTGCCCCCTGCTTTGATCGCGGATGTAATCGACCAATGCGTCCAGATCGAGCATGCCACCCGTCACGTCGACGCCTTCGGTGAACACCGAGAAGTTGTCGCCGCCGCTGCCGAGATAGCTCTGCAGACCCACGCGATAGGTTTGCGCGGCTTGGATCGGCTCACCGTTCAAGCGCATATTGCGGATGCGCTGGCCTTGCGGCTGGCTCAGGTCGAACTCGTAGCGGAAGCCTTCGGTGACCTGCAGGATGCGCGGTGCCGCGACCGTATTGCTTCCGCTGGCGAATTGCTGCTCCAGCAGCCGGTGCAGTTGCGCGCCGGTATAGGTCATCACCACCAGCGTGTTGCCGAACGGCTGCACGCTGTAGAGCTGCCCGTAGGTCACCACGCCGGTGTCGGCCGCAGGAATCAGGTCGGCGCGCACGCCGCCCGAATTCATGAACGCCAACTGCGCACCACCCGATGCGGGCTCGCGCGTTGCATGCAGCACCGAGTCGGCGACGATCCGGCCCAGCACGCTTTCTCCGGTAGCGCTCAACTGGCGCGTCGCCGCTGCCGCCAACATGCCCGACGGCTTGGCGGACAGCGGTGCGACGGCATTCTGATAGCGCGACACCAGTTGCTTTACCGCGCTGTCGGCGGCGAATACGGGAAAGTCGGGCTGCAATGGGATCGCGGTGCTGCCTGCGCTGATGGGCTCGCCCTGCACAATGATTTGCTGGGCCGATTTGCCCGTCACCTTGCGCGTGCCCGTATCCACCTTGAGCAGCACCTCGGTCAGCACCGTGCCGTACTTGCCGGCGCTGGTGAGCAGGAACGGCTTGGCGGGATTCACGCGTTGGTAGTCGCACAGATAGGCCTGGTGCGTGTGGCCCGAGATCACCACATCCACCTCGGTGGAGAGTCGATCCAGTATCGGCAAGATATCGCCGGACAGGCCCGCGCAGCTGTCGTCCTGCAGACCCGACGCGGCGTAACCGCCCTCATGAATCAGCACCACGATCACATCGGCACCCTGCGCACGCAGCGCGGGAATCAGCGCGTTGGCTGTCTCAGCCTCATCCGCAAAGGTCAACCCCGCAACGCCGCTGGGTCGCACCATGTGGGGCGTGGCCTTGAGCGTCATGCCGATGAAGCCCACGCCAATGCGCGCACCATCCTGTTCGAAGAATTTCAACCCCGAGCTCTGGAGCAGACTGCTGCCATCGCCGCGCAGCGTGTTCG
>CALMCS010000099.1 GCA_937862875.1 uncultured Comamonadaceae bacterium | reverse complement strand
CATCGAGCTCGGCGGAGAGTGCGGCATCCATGCTGCGTGACGCCGAGGCCCGCATTCTGTTTGTGGACGCTGCGGCCAAAGACCTGGTGCCAGCGGACTCTGGTGCCGGTTGCCGCTGCATCTGGATCGACGATGCCGCAGTGGCGGCACAAGGCGTGGCGTTCGATGCGTGGTTGGCGGCCGATGGCGCACGGCCCGAGCCGGTGACGGTGGCTCCGCTCGACGCCTTCAACATCATCTACTCGTCGGGGACCACCGGCACGCCGAAAGGCATTGTGCAGTCGCACGGAATGCGTTGGGCGCATGTGCTGCGCGGGGCCGCCAACGGCTATGGTCCGGACGCGGTGACGCTGCTGTCCACGCCGCTGTATTCCAACACCACGCTGGTGATTTTCTTTCCCTCGCTGGTCTATGGCGGCAGCGTGGTGCTGATGTCCAAGTTCGATGCGGCCAAGTATTTGCAGCTCGCGCAGACCCGGCGCGTCACGCACACCATGCTGGTGCCCGTGCAATACCAGCGCATCATGGCCCTGCCGCAATTTGCGGAGCATGACCTGTCCGCGTTTCGCACCAAGTTCTGCACCAGCGCGCCGTTCTCTGCGGCGCTCAAGGCCGACGTGGTGGCGCGTTGGCCGGGCAGCCTCACCGAGTATTACGGCATGACCGAAGGCGGCGGGACCTGCATTCTCGAAGCGCATCTGCACCCGCACAAATTGCACACCGTGGGCCAACCGGCCGCGGGCTGCGACATGCGTCTGATCGATGAAGACGGGCGCGAAGTGGCGGCGGGTGAGATCGGCGAGGTCGTGGGCCATTCCGCCAGCATGATGAACGGCTACCACGGCCAGCCCGAGAAAACGCGCGAGGTGGAGTGGTTCGACGCCGAGGGCAAACGCTTCATCCGCACCGGTGATGTCGGGCGCTTCGATGAGGATGGATTTCTCACGCTCATGGATCGCCGCAAGGACATGATCATCAGCGGCGGATTCAACGTCTACCCGAGCGATCTGGAGGCGCAATTGCGCTTCCATCCGTCCGTCGAAGAGGTCGCGGTGGTGGGCGTGGCGTCGGTCCAGTGGGGCGAGACGCCCGTGGCCTTTGTGGTGATGCGCAAGGGCACGACCGATTCAGCGCCATCGCTGAAAGACTGGTTCAACCAGCGCGCCGGGAAAACCCAGCGGCTGGCCGATGTGCGCCTGGTGGACGAGCTGCCACGCAGTGCGATTGGCAAGGTGCTCAAGCGCCAGTTGCGGGACCAGTATCAGGTCGCCGCAACCGGTGGATCCGCGTAGAAAAAGCGGCTCGGCTTGGCTCAGAGTCCCAGCATCTGGCGAGCGACGGCCTCGCCCACTTTGACGCCGTCCACACCGGCAGACAGAATGCCGCCCGCGTAGCCCGCGCCTTCACCCGCAGGGTAGAGACCGGCGGTGTTCAGGCTTTGGAAGCTGGCGTCGCGGCCAATGCGCAGTGGCGACGAGGTGCGTGTTTCCACACCCGTCATCACCGCATCGGCCATGTCGTAGCCGCTGATCTTGCGCGCGAACGCTGGCAGCGCCTCGCGCATGGCTTCGGTCACGTAGGCGGGCAGCAGCTTGTCCATGCCGGTCAGGCGAATGCCCGGCTTGTAGGACGGCTCGACGCTGCCGAGCTTCTTCGAATCGCGCTTGACCATGAAGTCGCCCACCAGTTGGCAGGGCGCGAAGTAGTTGCTGCCGCCGACCAGATAGGCCCGCGATTCGAGTTGGCGTTGCAGCACGATGCCGGCCAGTGGATGGGTCTCGTTGTCGGCGAGCTTTTCGACGCCGTAGCTGGCACCCAGAGCCTGTTCAAACGCGGCCGCATCGCGCGGAAAATCTTTCTCGTCCACGGCCACCACCATGCCGGCGTTGGCGTTGCGTTCGGCGCGCGAGTATTGGCTCATGCCGTTGGTCACCACGCGTTCCGGCTCGCTGGTCGCGGCCACCACGGTGCCGCCCGGGCACATGCAGAAGCTGTAGACCGCACGGCCATTGCTGGCGTGGTGCACGAGCTTGTAATCGGCCGCGCCCAAACGGGGATGGCCAGCATGGCGACCCCAGCGTGCGCTGTCGATGACGCTTTGCGGATGCTCGATGCGCACGCCGACGGAGAACGGTTTGGCTTCCATCGATACGCCGCGCTCGTAGAGCTTGGCGAAGGTGTCGCGTGCGCTGTGGCCCAGCGCCATCACCACCTGGGTGGCGGGCAAGGGGTGCTCCACGCCCGTGGCCAGATCCATCACGGTCAGCCCGGTCACGCGGCGCTGGCCGTTGGCATCGGTCGTGATGTCGAAATCGGTGACACGCTGATCGAATCGCACTTCACCGCCGAGCGCAATGATCTGCGCGCGGAGCTCCTCCACCACCTTCACCAGTTTGAAGGTGCCGATGTGGGGGTGTGCGGTGTAGAGAATCTCGTCGGGCGCGCCGGCCTGCACAAACTCTTCCATGACCTTGCGGCCCAGAAAACGCGGGTCCTTGATCTGGCTGTAGAGCTTGCCGTCCGAGAACGTGCCCGCACCGCCTTCGCCGAACTGCACGTTCGACTCGGCATGCAGCACGCGCTTGCGCCACAGGTCCCAGGTGTCCTTGGTGCGCTGACGCACTTCGCGGCCACGCTCCAGCACGATCGGCTTGAAGCCCATCTGCGCGAGCACCAGCGCCGCAAA
The DNA here is from genome assembly GCA_937862875.1 of uncultured Comamonadaceae bacterium. Taxonomy (GTDB): domain Bacteria; phylum Pseudomonadota; class Gammaproteobacteria; order Burkholderiales; family Burkholderiaceae_C; genus Diaphorobacter_A. The sequence goes on along the minus strand of CALMCS010000099.1, from coordinate 3,526 downwards.
AATGCCGCACGGACCAAAGCCAATGACCACAGGACGATCGCTCAGATCGGCGGGTGCCTGGCCCACGGGAACCCAGCGCATGTCCGGTGTCGGGCCAATGTGCGGGTGCTTTTCGTGCTGAGCGAGCAGCGCGGCTTCCTTGGCGGCATCGACAAGCGTCACGTCCAGGATATAGACCGCGACCAGTTCCACCTTGCGCGCATCGAAGCTGCGTTTGTGGACGTGCAATGTGGCGATGGAGTCGGCGGGAAGGCTCAGGGCCAGAGCGGCCTGCGCGAGCAGCGCTGCTTCGGGATGCACGTCGGCATCGAATTCGCCAGCGGGCAGGGCTGCCAGCGGCAGCTTGATTTCTGAAAGACGGATCATGGTAGCTGGCCCGTAGTGATCGGGCGAGGCAAAAGTAGGGGAGCGTGATGATAGCGAACCCGCAGTGTCCCCGTGCAGCCGTCAGAAAAAAAGCACTCCTGAGAGTGCTTTTGTAGAGAGCGAGGGGGGCTGGTGATCAGCTTGGCAGGAAGCCGTCCACCGACAGGTAACGCTCGCCGGTGTCGTAGTTGAAGCCCAGCACGCGTGCACCGGCAGGCAGTTCAGGGAGCTTCTGGGCGATGGCTGCCAGCGTGGCACCCGAGGAAATACCGACCAGCATGCCTTCTTCGCGGGCCGAGCGGCGGGCGTATTCGCGGGCCGGTTCTGCGTCGACCTGGATCACGCCGTCCAGCAGCGTGGTGTCGAGGTTCTTCGGGATGAAGCCTGCGCCGATGCCCTGGATGGGGTGCGGAGCGGGTTGGCCGCCGGAGATCACGGGCGATGCCACGGGCTCGACGGCGTAGACCTTGAGCTGCGGGAATTTGGCCTTGAGCACGCGGGCCACGCCGGTCAGGTGACCGCCGGTGCCTACGCCGGTGATGAGGGCGTCAAGGCCGTCGGGGAAGTCGGCCAGGATTTCCTGTGCCGTGGTGCGCACGTGGACTTCGATGTTGGCGGGGTTCTCGAATTGCTGCGGCATCCAGGCGTTGGGAGTCGACTCGACCAATTCCTGTGCGCGGGCGATCGCGCCCTTCATGCCTTTTTCCTTGGGAGTCAGGTCGAAGCTCGCGCCGTAGGCCAGCATCAGGCGGCGGCGTTCGATCGACATGCTCTCGGGCATCACCAGTACCAGCTTGTAGCCCTTCACCGCTGCGACCAGAGCGAGGCCGATGCCGGTGTTGCCGGAGGTGGGCTCGATGATCGTGCCACCGGGCTTCAGCGTGCCGCGCTTTTCGGCATCTTCGACCATGGACAGCGCAATGCGGTCCTTGATCGAGCCACCGGGATTGCTGCGCTCGGCCTTGACCCAGACGTTGGCGCCAGTGCCGAACAGGCGATTGATGCGCACGACGGGCGTGTTGCCAATGGTCTGCAGGATGTTGTCGTATTTCATGAAGGCGTCTCCAGCAACGGGAAAGTGAAAGGAAGGGCGGCGGGTGCCTGAACTTTAACGATCCATTGTGGCGCAGTTGTTAGCACTTTTGGAGATATGGATATGCGGCTTCTGCACTCACAAGCACTCACTCCGCAGACCCATCAGACGCCGCCGACTTTCACCGCCTTGCTGCGCACGCTTTTCACAGGGGTGCGCCACTTCTCTGCCAGCACCACGCCCGCGATGGTGAGTGCTCCGCCGATCCAGTGGTACGAGTGCAATTGCTCATGCAGCCAGAACCACGCCACGACGGCGGTGAACAGCGGCGTGAGGTTGAAGAAGATGCTCGAGCGGCTGGGCCCGAGGCGCGCCACGGCCGTCATCCAGAGCGCGGGTGCGACGATCGACGCCATGGTTCCGGCGTAAGCGACGAGTGGCCAGTTGGCCGCGTTGATGCCGGTCTTCTCGCCCATCAGATAGATCGGCAACTGCGCCACGATCGCCACCAGCATCTGCAGGTAGAGCAACTGAAACGTGGAGATGCCGGGCATGCTCCAGCGCTTGAGCAGGATGTTGTAGAAGGCATAGGCCACGGCCGCGATGATCATCATCACATCGCCGCGGTTGAAGCCGTTCTCGAGCAGCACCTGCGGCTGTCCATTGGTGACCACCTGCACCACGCCGACCAGCGCCAGCACGCTGCCGATCGCGCCGCCCAGGGTGAGCGGTTGGCCCAGCAGACCGACCGAAATCGCCAGCACCATCAACGGCGACAGGCACAGGATGATGCCCATGTGCGTGGCGCTGGTGTAGCTGGCGGCGTAGTAGGCCAGCGTTTGGTAGATCACCATCCCGAGCATGCCGAGCACCAGAATGCGCGGCACCTGCGGACGAATCGCGCGCCAGTTGCGCACCACGCCGGGCAGCAGAAAGGGCGTGAGCAACGCGGCCGCGAGCACCCAGCGCAGAAAGCCGATCTCTGCGGGATGGATGCTGGAAGACGCCAGTTTGCTGACAACGGTATTGACCGACCAGATCAGCACGGCCAGCAGGGGGAAGAGGTAATTCATGGATAGAGGGATGACGGGCCGGAGGAGGGGTGGAGCCTTGATCGCTATGATGCGCTTGACGGATATGAAGCGCATATCTGTTTTCGGACATTGCATACCTCGATTGGGACGAAATCCTATGGCTGAGCTTCCCCCCGCATCCCCGCCACAGCGCCAGCGCCAGCGCCGCACCGCGCGGCCCATGCAGGTCCAACTCGTTCCCGTGAAGGTGGACGACATCACCGCACCGTTCTACGTGCGCTACGACGAGTTCGGCGCGGGCACCTGGGCGGACGCACACAGCCATCGGCTAGGGCACCTGAACTACACGCCGCACGGCACCATCAGCATGGAGACGGCCGACGAGCGCTTCGTCTCGCCACCGCAGTACGGCATCTGGATTCCGCCGGGCGTCGAGCACAGCTGCTACCTGCAACACGCGGCGGTGTACCGCGCGTTCTATCTGCAGCCGGAGTTGTGCGCGGCGCTGCCCCAGCGCTCCTGCCTGCTGAAAATCAGCCCCATCGTCAAAAGCGTGCTGGCCGATTTCAACCAACGCGGCGTGGAAATCCCCAGCACGCCACAAGACCTGCGCATGGCCCAGGTGCTGCTCGATCAGATGTGCGGCAGCGAAGTGCAGGGAAGCTACCTGCCGGACGGCCAGACCGAGGCGCTGCAGGAAGTCCTCGACGCGCTGAAGCAGGAACCCGGCCACCGCCTGTCGGTAGCAGAGTGGGCCGAGCGCGTGCACCTGACCGAACGCACCCTGGCGCGGCATTGCCAGAACGAATTGGGGATGAGCCTGGGCGAATGGCGGCAGCGCCTGCGCTACCTCCGGGCCGTGGATTCGCTGGAACACGGCCAGAGCGTGCAGTCGATCGCACTGGATCTGGGATTCAGCACACCATCCGCCTTCATCGCCATGTTCCAGCGCGAGGCCGGCGTGTCGCCGGATCAGTTCAGGAAAGAGTTTTTGGTGAGCACGGAATAAAGAAGGATCGGGGTTAGGTATCAGGTATCCAAAACACCAGCCACGCAGTGAGCAGGGCCCAGGAACCAAGCCCCCGAATGACGA
>CALMCS010000098.1 GCA_937862875.1 uncultured Comamonadaceae bacterium | reverse complement strand
GCGCGCGGCCTGTTCCTTGAGCTGAAATTCGGTGATGCGCGCGCGCAGCGGATCCATGGCGCGCTCGAGCTGCGTGCGGCGGTCGTCGCTGGCGCGCAGCTTGGCGGTCAGGTCGTCGTACTGGCTGCGCTGGGCGGCGAGCGACTTTTCGCGCTCCATCTTTTCGTCGAGCGCCGTCTGCAGACCACCCTGCGCGGCCGCGGCCGACAAGCGGGCCATTTCGTCACGCGCCCGCACGTCTTCCTCGGCCAGTGACTTGGCCTGGGCACTGGCGGTTTCGATGGTGCGCGAGAGTTCGGCCTTGCGGGCATCCATGGTGCGCTGCGAGAACACCGCCTCTTGCGCCTGGCGCTCGAGACTGCGTTGCTGCTCGCGGCTTTCGGACAGTTTGCGCTCGGCCTCGATCACGCGTTCGTCGAGTTGGGCGTGGCGCTCCTGGCTGTCCGCCAGTTGCATGTCGAGCTCTTCAAAACGCGCTTCGGCGGCCACGCGGCGTTCCTGCAGATCGTTCAGCTGCGCGTCGACCTCGGCCAGGTCGGCCCCGATCTGCTCGCTGCGGGCACGGGTCTGCTCGGCCATCTGGGTCAGGCGCAGGGTCTCGACCTGCAGCTCGTGCGCGCGGCTTTGCGATTCGGAGGCTTCGCGGCGCGCGGCAATCAGGCGCTGCGAGGCGTCTGCGTAGGCCGCTTCGGCGCGAATCAAGGTGCTGCGTGCTTCCTCGTTGATGAGGACCTGCGCGCGCAGCTCTTTCTCGAGATGTTCAATTTCCTGAGCGCGGGCCAACATGCCGGACTGCTCGGAGTCCTGGGCATAGAAGCTCACGCTGTGGGCGGAGACGGCATGGCCGTTCGCCACGTAAATCACTTCGCCGGGCTTCAGCTGGCTGCGGCGATTGAGCGCCTCGTCCAGCGTCTGCGCGGTGTAGCAGCCCTGCAGCCAGTCGACCAACACGGCATTCAGGCCGGCGTCGTTGATCCGCAAGAGATCCGACAACTGGGGCTGCGAGCCATTGCCGGCAGCCGCTGCACCAGCCGGCGGCTTGCTGTAGAAGGCCAGACGGGCTGGCGGCGCATCGTTGCCGCCCGAGCCCAGAAAGCCGCGCACCATGTCGAGGCGGCCCACTTCGAGCGCATTCAGACGCTCGCGCAAGGCGGCTTCGAGGGCGCTTTCCCAGCCCGGCTCGACGTGAATGCGGCTCCACAGACCCTGCATGCCATCGAGGCCGTGCTTGGCCAGCCAAGGCTGGAGCTTGCCGTCGGTCTTGACCTTTTCCTGCAAGGCCTTGAGTGCTTCGAGACGCGCCGACAGATCGGCCTGGCGACCACTCTCGGTGTTCACGGCCTGTTGGCGTTCGCGGCGCTCTTCGTCGAGCTGCGGAACCGAATCCTGCAACTCCATGTGCCGCGCTTCCGACATCTCGGCCATTTCCTGCGCTTCGTCGAATTGCGTGCGCAGATTGGTCAGGCGTGCCTCGTCCGGTGCGGCGAGAGCATTCTTGTCGGTGCGCAGGCGTTCCTGGCGGGTATCGAGTTGACGGCTTTGCTCGTCGATGCTGCGCTGTTCGGCAGCGAGCACCTGAATCTGTTGCTGAATCTGCACCACCGCGGCGCGCTGTTCGCCCGCGCGCTGCTGACCGGAACGCAGTGCGTCTTCCAGATCGGGCAGCTGCATGGCCTGTTCTTCGACCTGTGCGGCGAGCAGTTCGGCTCTTTCCTCGGCGTCGAAGCCCGCACCGGCGAGATTCTCGATCTCTGCCTCGGCGTCTTCCTTGCGGGCCACCCACTGAGCGATCTGCTCGGCCAATTGGGCAAGGCGGCTTTCCACGCGCTGGCGGCCTTCGACCACGTAGCGGATCTCGGCTTCGAGCTTGCCGACTTCGGCGGTCGCTTCGTAGAGACGGCCCTGCGCCTGATTCACCTGATCACCCGCCGCGTAGTGCGACTGGCGAATGGTTTCGAGGTCGGCCTCGATGGCGCGCAGATCGGCCATGCGCGCTTCCAGGTCGTTGACGGCTTGCAGGCCTTCGGCACGCACCTTGGCCTGATCGGCCTCCGCGTCCTTGCTCTTCAGAAACCACAGTTGCTGCTGCTTGAGCGTGACGCTGGTTTGCAGAGTGTTGTACTGCGCGGCGACTTCGGCCTGTTTCTCGAGCTTTTCGAGGTTGGCGTTCAGTTCGCGAAGAATGTCTTCCACCCGGGTGAGATTCTCACGCGTGTCGGACAGGCGGTTCTCGGTCTCGCGGCGGCGTTCCTTGTATTTGGAGACGCCCGCGGCCTCTTCCAGAAACAGACGCAGTTCTTCGGGGCGGGATTCAATGATCCGGCTGATCGTGCCCTGTCCAATGATCGCGTAGGCGCGTGGACCGAGACCGGTGCCGAGGAACACGTCCTGCACGTCGCGGCGGCGAACCACCTGGTTGTTGATGAAGTAGCTGCTGTTGCCGTCGCGCGTGAGCACGCGCTTGACGGCAATTTCCGTGAATTGATTCCACTGGCCGCCCGCGCGGTGGTCGGCGTTGTCGAACACCAGCTCGACGCTTGAGCGGCTGGCCGGCTTGCGGTGTGTGGTGCCGTTGAAAATCACGTCCTGCATGGACTCGCCACGCAACTCACTGGCCTTGGACTCGCCCAGAACCCAACGCACCGCATCCATGATGTTGGATTTTCCGCACCCGTTCGGACCCACCACGCCAACCAATTGGCCCGGGAGCAGAAAGTTCGTGGGTTCGGCAAACGACTTGAAGCCGGCGAGTTTGATGGAGTTGAGACGCACGAGTCAGGCGGTGTTGATCAGGGCGCAAAGAGTGTTCACAGGGGAATCATACCGTGCCAGCGCCTCATTCCCGCGTACGGCCTTGGAGCGGCACGCATTTTGACAAAAATAGCGGCCCCGCACTTCTGCGCAACCCGCACCAGCTATCAAAATGCAAGCGTTTGGAAATGTCCGGTCCAGTAGCCACCGGCAACGATCAGCCAGGCGCCCGGGATCGCCTCAGGCGCTGCGCGGTGCAAACGCAATGATCGCCATTCCCGCGAGAGTGACCACTCCGCCCAGCAGGTCCCAGGGGCCGGGACGCACGCCGTCCACCAGCCACAGCCAGACCAACGCGACACAGACATAGACCCCGCCATAGGCCGCATACACGCGCCCCGACGCCGATGGGTGCAGCGTCAGCAACCACGCAAACAGCACCAGACTGGCCGCCGCAGGCACCAGCAACCAGGCGGATCCGCCCTTGCGCAGCCACAGCCACGGGAGATAGCAGCCCACAATTTCCGCCAAAGCGGTGAGCAAATACAAACCAAGAGTTGTCATGAAAATGTTCGGAGATGAGGTTCAGGCGGCAACCGTGGAGTTCGCCCGTTTGATGACCAAAGTCTCGAATTCTTTGATGGGAAGCGGCGGGCTGAGTAAATAACCCTGCCACGCGTAGCAATGATTGCGTTCCAGGAACAGGCGCTGCGCCTCGGTTTCTACGCCTTCGGCGGTGACCAGCAAGCCCAGGCTGGTGCCCAGCGCCACGATGGTCTTGGCGATCGCCGCGTCGTTGGGGTCGGTCAGCACGTCGCGCACAAAGCCCTGGTCGATCTTGAGCTCGTCGAGCGGCAAGCGCTTGAGGTAGGACAGCGAGGAGTAACCGGTGCCGAAGTCATCGAGCGAGAAGCCGACGCCGTAACTCTTGAGTCGCGCCATCTTCTTGATCGTGTCGTCGATGTCTTCCAGCAGCAGACTCTCGGTCAGCTCGAGGCGCAGGTGACGGGCATCAGCGCCGGTACTGGCCAGCGCCGCGAGCACCTGCGGAACAAATCCTGCCTGGTGGAACTGCCGCGCGCTCACGTTGACCGACAGGGTCAGTTCGCACAGCACCGGGTCGTTGGCCCACTGAGCCAGACGTTCGCTTGCGGTTCTGAGCACCCATTCGCCGAGTCGCAGAATCAGGCCGCTCTCCTCTGCCAGGGGAATGAACTGCACGGGCGAGATCGGTCCCTTTTCGGGATGGTGCCAGCGCATCAACACCTCAGCACCGACGATCGAGCCGTGGGACATTTGCGGCTGGTAGGCCAGCTCGAACTGGCCTTGCGCTATGCCGGTCCGCATGTCGGCCTCGAGTGCGACGCGCGCCTCGACGACGGCCTGCATCTCGGGATCGAAGAAGCGCAAGGCGTTGCGGCCCTCGGCCTTGGCGCGGTACATCGCCAGATCGCCGCGCTTGAGCAGCTCGTCGGCCGATTCGCGCTGGCCATGGAACAGCGTGATACCGATGCTCAAGGTGGTGTGGTGATGCTCGCCACTCAATTCAAAGGGCTCGCGCATCACGTTCAGAATCTTCTGTGCCACTTCTTCGGCGCCAGCAGCAGCGACCTGCTCGTTTTCGCCCAGCGAGCGCAGTACCACCACGAATTCGTCACCGCCGTGGCGCGCCACTGTGTCGTCGGCATGCACGCAACTGCGCAGGCGCTGTGCCACCACGCCCAGCAGGCGGTCGCCCATGTCGTGACCCTGGGTCTCGTTGAGGCTCTTGAAATTGTCCAGATCGAGCATCAGCACCGCGCCGAAGTTCTGGTGGCGCGCGCTCATGGCGAGGGCTTGCTGGAGTCGGTCGAGCAACAGACGGCGATTGGGCAGCTGCGTCAGCGGGTCGTAGTACGCAAGGTAGCGTGCGCGCTCTTCGACCGCCTTGCGCTGGCTGATGTCCACCAGCGTGATGAGGTAGTCGTCGCCCTGAATCACGCCGGCCATTTCGAGTGAGCGGGAATGTCCGCTCTTGTGCGTGACCACCACTTCTTGGGCGCGAATGTATCCGCCGCCTGCGCGGGCCTCGTCGCAGGACTCCTGCCAGCGCGTGCGATAGATCTCGCGCTCTTGCGGATCGGTCACCAACGCGTTCCACCACGTTTCGACGCTGTTCAGCTCCTGGGTGTCGTAGCCGCAAATCTGGGCATAGCGCTCGTTGCTGAAATCGAAGTGGCCGTCCTTCACCAGCGCGATACCAATCGGCAAGCGATTCAAAATGTCGCGCAGGCGCTCTTCGCTCGTGCGCAGCGCCTC
>CALMCS010000097.1 GCA_937862875.1 uncultured Comamonadaceae bacterium | reverse complement strand
ACTCGCATACACGGGCTCCCTGACTCTAAATTCAAATTGTGGTTTTTGGTGTATTGTTAGGCGACTAACTACATAGAGACTCAACATGTCCAAACTCGCAGAATTCCGTCAGCTCGAAAAACACTTGGCCGAACAGCTCCAAGCGCTCGAAGCGCTGAAAGCCGACGCTGGCCTCAAGAAAGAAATCGAATTTGAAACCAAGCTGCGCGCTCTGCTTGCCGAGTATGACTACAGCCTGTCGAACGTGGTCAACCTGCTTGATCCGCAGTCCGCTCGTCGTGCTCCAGCCGTTGAATCCAAAGCCGGCAGCCGTAAGCCACGTCAGGTGAAGGTCTACAAAAACCCGAACACCGGTGAAGTCGTCGAAACCAAAGGCGGCAACCACAAGACTTTGAAAGAATGGAAAGCTGAGCACGGCTCCGCGACCGTTGAGTCCTGGCTGAGCAAGTGATTTCGGCTTGAGTACAAAAGGGCCCGAGAGGGCCCTTGTTAATAGCGTTATCGTGAGTGCTTTTTTCCAACCTGTTTCGGCACCGAATATCAGGCAACAATACCCAACAGAATCGTTGCCAGAATCACCGTGGAAGCACCACCGATGCGCGTGGATATCTGCGCGAACGGCATAAGCGACATACGATTTGAAGCAGAGAGGATCGCAACATCTCCGGTGCCCCCTAGACCGCTATGGCAGCAGGTCACAATGGCCGATTCGATGGGGTACATTTTCATCAAATTGCCGATGAAAAAGCCTGCGACGGTCATTGAGACCACGACCGACACGCAGACCAAAACGTAACCGATAGAAAAGACTTTTACGACGCTGTCCAGTGGGACATAAAGCATGCCCAAGCCGATCATGACAGGCCAGATGAAAGCGGCGGACACCAATTTGTAAAAGGTCTGTGCGCCTTTCTCTAGCTTCTCCGGTAGCACGCGCGCGTACTTAAAGGCGACAGCGGCCAAGATCATCATGACGGGCCCTGGAATACCCACGACATGCTCCAGTAGGCCACCCAAGATAAAGAATGCACAGATCACCAATACTCCTGCACCCATGATCCTGAAGTCGACTGATGGGCTGATATCTTCCTTCACTTTGAATTTGTCGTTCTCGTCCTTGGCGCGAATCAATGAACCTTCACCATTCAGATCCGGACGCTTGAGTGCCAGGCGGGCAAGTACGCCTGCACAGATGATCGCTGCGATGTTGCCCACTACAGCAGCCGGCACCAATTGAGCCACGTAGATATCCGGGGTGCCACCGAGGATAGACGAGTAGGCAAGGGACAACGGTAGGATCCCTTCACCGATGCCCCCGCCGATGATTGGAACAATGATGAAGAAGAAGGTGTGGTGGAAGCTGTAGCCGACGAGTTTGCCTACAATTAGTCCACTGCCCACCGCCGCCAAAGTACCCGCAAGCAGGGGTATGAACATCCTCACCATGCCTTGAACCAGAATAAAGCGGCTCATCCCCAGGATGCTGCCGACGACCAAACTGGCAATCACGAAGTAAAGAAAGTTGGCTTCCTTCATCAGCATTTTGGTTGCGTCGATCGTGGCCGGGCCGAAGAAGCCGTAGAACACCAGAATTGATGGCAGCATCAAGCACAAAATGGCTCCACCGCCGATCTCTTTAAGAATCGGAAGACGCGAACCCAATTGGCCGAAGAAGATGCCCATTGTCATGATGATCGCGAGTCCACCAATCATGTTTTTAGGCAAAAAACCTAGGTGGGCGGATAGGTAAACGATCACGGCGATGCCGAGAAATATTGGAAGTGGGATTACTCCGATTTCGTAGGAACACAAGCTACGCAGGCGTTGACGAAATCCGCTTTCGGGCACGACGTCAACTTTCAGGGACTGCTCATATGACTCGT
>CALMCS010000096.1 GCA_937862875.1 uncultured Comamonadaceae bacterium | reverse complement strand
GCTGCCGGGCGACGGCTTCGATTTCGCCTTGTCTGCGGTTTCCCGGCAGTGGCCTGGCTGGGTATGCGAGCCGCTGTGGCATGACACGCTGGCGGTCGCCGTGGCCAAGCGCTCCCACCTGCTGGCCTACCGTGAAGTGCCGTGCGGGGAAGTGCTCAAGCAGCCCTTGATCTGCTCGCAGTCCACGGCCGATGAACCATGGCGCATGACCGTGCAGCGCGTGTTCGAGAACGCGCTGCAGGAGCGGGAGCAAACGGTGGAGACATTCGATGTGGTGATGACGCTGGTTGCCGCCGGGTACGGGATCGCCATTGCGCCTGCCGCGAGACTGGCGAGCTACCTACGCCGAGGCATCGCCGTGCGGCCGCTGGCCGGCGCACCAACGATCGTGATGGCTTACCTGCTCCGCCGCAACGCTTCCTTGTCGGACACCCAGGCAAGATTCGCCCGCCGCGCGCGCTTGGTGTCCTGACAGACGCGCGGGGATCGCGGTTTCGCCACGATCCCGCATTCCTGCTGCTAGGCGACCCCGACCCGCGGCAGGGTCCATTCGCTTTCCTTCACGGCTGTGCTCACGGCCATGACGAGCTTGTCGAGATTGCTGGCCGTCACGCCCTCCAGTGCCGAACGCCCCCGCAGCATCGAGCGCGGCTGCAGCAGTGCATGGTAGATCTGCCAAGGGTCCGCACCCCTGGTCAGCTTGAGGACGGACTGGATCAGCTCGTGCTTGAGTGGGTCGAGGTGCCAGTCCGGCACGCGCTGGCCGCGGTTGCCCACGTTCAACGCCAGCAAGTTGCCCGCCTTGATCTCGTAGCTGATCCACCTGCGGGACTTGCCCGCCATCTTGGCAAACGCCGCGACGGGAAGGTTGTGCGGCGCTTCGAAGACATCGAACAGTTCCATCCTCTCGCGCTGAATGTCCGAAGGCACCAGCGGCGCGGCCGATCGAGGGGGCGGAACCGCCGGCAGCCGATGTGCGGCGGCAGAAACCAACGGCATGGCGTCACCCGGCTTCGTCACGAGCAGGATTGGCGAAGCGGCAACCGGCGTGGAGGGTGCGCTTGCGGTTTGCTCATTCGGGAATGCGGGCACGCCTTCCAGATGCACGGTGAGCGGCATGCTGGCCGCCTCGACCTGGTTCTGCTCGAAGAGGTCGAGCCGATCGGCCCAGTCCTGCATCATGCGGCGACGCTGCTCCACGTACTCGGCATGGTTGTAGGTCGCGCTGACCTTGTTGGGATCGACATGCGAGAGCTGTGCATCCACCCAGACCTTCGGGTAGCCGATCTCGTTGAGCGCAGTGGACATCGTGCCGCGGATGCCGTGTCCGGTCAGGCGTTCCTGATAGCCCATGCGCTTGAGCGCACCATTGAGCGTGTTCTCGCTGATGCGCTTCTTCAAGTCGCTGTCGTGCCGGAACAGGTAGCGCTGGGCCGGCTTGAACTCATCCAGCAGGTGCCGGACGATCTCCATGGCCTGAATCGACAGCGGCACGATGTAGGGCGGGATGTCCTTTGGCTGCTGCCGCTTCTTGCGCATATCCAATTGGAGTTGCTTCACGACGTCGGGCGGGATGATCCACAGCCCACGGTCCAGATCGAATTGATCCGGCGTCGCCTGTCGCAGCTCGCCGGTTCGCACGCCAGTCAGCAGCAATAGCCGAAGCCCGAGTTGGGTCTGCCGCCTGCCGCGATAGCTGCGC
>CALMCS010000095.1 GCA_937862875.1 uncultured Comamonadaceae bacterium | reverse complement strand
CGCTACACAGTGAATCGGAATAGCACCCAGCGAATCACTCCATCGCAAGCACAGAAGTTGCCCCAATCCCAGCGATCACGAACATGAGAATCACCTCCGTCATAGTCCGATGCCTGCTGGCAATCATCTGCGTGTTCGCAATGTCGGGCTGTTCGACGTTCTTGTCCGGCAGTGAGGACGAAACATCTTCAAAACCAACGCAAACCGAACCAGCCAGCAGCAACCCAGAAAACACAGACGCCTATCAGCGCGCCGAACAGTCGCCTGGGTTCTTCCGAATGCGGCTGGGAAAATATCTGGTGACGGCTTTGTATGACGGCAGCATCGACATTCACAGCATGCTGATGAAAGGCCGGCCACAATCGACCATCACCCGTCTACTCATGCAGGCCAAACAGCCGCGTGAAGTCAAGACTGCCGTGAACGCCTATCTACTCGATGATGGTGAGCGCATTGTTCTCGTGGATACAGGGGCCTCCGAAGCGCTGGGAGCCAGCATGGGAAAGCTGCGCGAGAGCCTCGCTTTGTCTGGCTATCCCCCTGAAAGCGTACAGACGGTGTTACTGACGCATCTCCACCCAGACCATGCCGGGGGCCTGCTACACAATGGCACACGGGCATTTCCGAATGCACAGGTCTATCTCTCCAAGGCGGAAGGCATACAACTGCTGTCTTCCACTCGCAACAACGCAACGCTCCCCGTGTTTCAAGGCATTCAAAAGGCGTTGGCACCTTACCTCGACGCTGGACTCATTCATGTGTTCGATACCGGGGCCGAGCCGGTTTCGGGAATTGAATCCGTGGCGCTGTCCGGACACAGCGCGGGTCTTACCGGCTACAGAATCCGCTCGGAGGGCGAGTCACTGCTGATTTGGGGCGACATCGTGCAAAGCGCTGCGACACAGTTTGCAGACCCCAATATTTCCTTGGAGTTCGACCATGACCAGCAGAAAGCCCGCCTCACTCGATTGAAGGCAATGCGCGAGGCAGCGCAATCCGGTGAATGGATCGCCGGTGCCCATCTACCATTCCCAGGTTTGGGGCGCGTGCAGATGTTGACCAAAACCAGCTTCCGCTGGCTCCCGATTGACTACACCCAAGCGATGTCTGAGGCTCGCCAGCGGCGGCCGATGCTGGGCAAATAGCAACCCGCCCCCCATCGAAGTGGGGTTTGCACAGTGAACCCACTCACCGCCGATACGGCCGCACATGCTCCAAGGCCGAATCAATCACGCTGCGCACATGGTTGGCAAACGCCGCCACCAACCTCGAATGCGGCGCATCGGGTGGGAGCAGGATGGCAAGACGCACGGTGATTGCGGGTCGAAACGGGCGGACTTGAAGGTCAAGATTGCGTTGCTCCTCCAGCGCCGCCAGCGGATTGATCACACTGATCCCCATTCCCGCATCGACCAACGAACACACCGATGCGCCCAAGTCTGATTCCAGCACCGTCCGTGTCTTGATGCCCTCAGCGATCAGCACGCGGTCGATACGTTCGCGTGGTCCACTGCCCAGAGGGAAAGAGACAAACGCCTCACCCTCTAGGTCCGCGGCTTTGATCTGCTTCTTCTTGGTCAGTGGATGATGGGCTGGGAGAACACAGACGCAGTCCATGTTCATCAGCGTGATCACGTTCGTGCCCGGCGGATCTCCGTCGTAGAGTATGGCGAGACCCAGTTCGCACAGACCCGAACTCACCCAGGTATTCACCGTCGCGGCGGCACCGGAGTGGATGGTGAGCAGCGCGTCGGGATAGTCTCGCTTGAACTGCACCACCGCCTTGCTCAAGACCCCACCCGCAATGCGCGGCATGGCGGCCACGGCCAGGCGGTCGCCTCCGAAGGTGCGGATGTTCGATGCCGCCGCTTCCAACCCGTTCAAACCCGCGAAGGCCTTTTCGACGTCCTGGAAAAAACGTTTGCCATCGATGGACGGCAATAGCCGCGTGCCGTTTCGCTGGAACAGTGCAAATCCAACGATGGCCTCCAACTGCGAGATGAGGCGACTGACCTGCGGTTGCGACGTATGCAGGCGAAGCGCCGCCTCCGTCATGGAGCCGGTTTGCATGACCACGCGAAAGGCCTCGATGTGCTTGAGCGACATGCGTCTTGTTGTCATATCAGATCGGTATATCAAATAGGTATCTACGCATTTTACGCATCAGCAGATCGCTGCAATACTCGCCTCAATGAACCTCCAGCCCACCTCACCTTCGAATGCATCGCTGAATACCCCAGATGCGCCACGGCCTGTCATCGACTTGCGCAGCGACACCGTCACGCTGCCTACTGCGGCAATGTATGAGCGCATGTGCAGCGCCGCACTCGGTGACGATGGACTGGATGGCGACCCGACCGCACGCGCGCTCGAAATCCGCGTTGCAGGCATGCTCGGCAAAGAGGCCGGACTTTACGTGCCGACCGCAACCATGGGAAACCTCCTGGCCGTGCTGACGCAGGTCGGACGACACGGTCAGGTGGCAATGGAATCCACTGCTCACATGTACCTGACCGAGCGCGGCGGTGCCACGCTCAGTGGCTGCATGTACCTGGGCATCCCGGGCGCATCCGGCGAGATGGATCTGGACATCCTCCAACAGACGCTGAAGAACACGAAAACCCTGCGCACTGAATTGGTCTGCATGGAAACCACGCATGTGAACGCAGGCGGCGCGGTGCTGCCCCTGGCTCACATGCGCGCAGTGCGTGAGCTGGCGCACGGTGCGGGCGCGCGCGTACACGTGGACGGCGCACGCATTTTCAATGCGGCCGTGGCGCTGCAAGTTCCCGTCGCTGACGTGGCCGGCTTTGCGGACACGGTGTCTGTTTGTTTGTCCAAAGGTCTGAGCGCGCCCGCAGGCGCTGTTCTCGTCGGCCCCGCCGAAACCATTGCCCATGCGCGGCACCTTCGCAAAATGCTGGGCGGCACACAGCGCCAAATCGGCGTTCTCGCAGCCAGCGGGATCGAAGCCGTAGAGACGATGTCGCTGCGCCTCGCAGACGACCACGCCACTGCGCGCCAACTCAGCGCTCAATTGCGCGCCGCACTGCCCGCCGCCATCGGCGTTACGACCCCGGCAAGCAACATCGTCTTCATCGAGCTGCCAA
>CALMCS010000094.1 GCA_937862875.1 uncultured Comamonadaceae bacterium | reverse complement strand
TCACACAAACGCTGGGGCGACTCCTCTTCACTGTACGTCACCCCAGCCGTTTGGCGAGCATGCAATAACCGTTCTACGAATGGTTATACGGTGGGTCAGACCGACGGTTTTCTTGGCAGTACGTCGGCGTATTCGGCAGGGTCGATGCCCAGCTCGCCCAGCACCGCGTCCGTGTGCTGCGCAAACGAAGGCGGACGGCTGCGGTAGCTCGCCGGTGTGCGCGACAGCTTCACGGGGCTGCCGGTGCCGCGGTAGTCGTCGATGTCGACGATCATGCCGCGATGGTGCGTGTGCGGATCGTCCACCACCTGATCGATGGTGCGCACCGGGCCGCACGGCACGCCGGCCGCCACCAGCTCTTGCGAGACCTGCAGGCCATCGCGTTGGGACAGCAGTGCCACGAGTTCGTCGCGCAGCTCATCGCGGTGCTGGTTGCGCAGCGCGTTGGTCACAAAGCGCGGGTCCACGCCCATGTCGGGGCGACCCAGCACCTTGCACATCGTGACGAACTGGCGGTTGTTGCCGACCGCCAGGAACAGCGGAACCGTGTTGGTCTCGAAGGCGTCGTAGGGGCAGATGTTGGGATGGCGATTGCCCGAGCGCTGCGGTACCTTGCCGTTCAGGTAGTAGTTGGGCAACTGCGGGTGCAGCATCGACACGCCCGAGTCGTAGAGCGTGACTTCGACAAACTGCCCTTGCCCGCTGCGGTTGCGCTCCTGCAAGGCCAGCAAGATGCCGATCACGCCATTCATGCCGGTGGCCATGGCGATGCACGGCACGCCCATGCGCAGCGGGCCGCCATCGGCCTCGCCGTTGACGCTCATGAGTCCGGTCATCGCTTGCACGACCGCGTCGTATCCCGGTTGACCGCCGTAGGGGCCGTCTGCGCCGAAGCCCGACACGCGGCAATGCACCAGGCGCGGAAATCTCGCGCGCAGCGACTCGGCGCCCAGGCCCCATTTCTCCAGCGTGCCGATCTTGAAGTTCTCGATGAACACGTCGGCGGTTTCCAGCATGCGCAGCAGCAACTCCTGGCCGAGCGGCTGGGTCATGTCGACCGAGACATCGCGCTTGTTGCGGTTCACGCCGATGAAGTAGCTCGCGGCGTCGCCCACAAATGGAGGGCCCCAGCCGCGGGTTTCATCACCCATCGGGGGTTCGACCTTGATCACATCCGCGCCGTGATCCGCGAGGATCTGTCCACAGAAAGGACCGCCCAGCACGCGGCTGGCGTCGATCACACGAATGCCCGACAGTGCGCCGGTGGATACTTTGTCACTCTGCATGAGCTGTTATCTCCTTGGTCAATTGTTGTGCGAAGTCTGGATAGGTTTCCCCGAGTTCATCGAGCACACGGCCTCGGAGCAACGCAAGCGTTGCCTCGTCGGGCGCGGGTGTCACGCTGAGCTGTGGGTCTATCTCGAAACGGAAGCCCGTAGCGGCTTGAATCTCTGCGAGCGTGTGGCCCGGATGCATGTGCACCAACCGAAAGCGTGCGTTCTCGGGCTCGAACATGAACAATCCCAAACCCGTGAGCAGCGCATAAGGGCCGCCCTTGCGGTAGACATTGGGCTCGCTGGTTCCCGGTGCGCTGATGAAATCGACCTTGTCGACAAACACGCGCGGCGAATGCTCTTCGCGGAACAGAATCACCTTGGGTACCGTGAAGTACAGATACGCCGAGCCAAACGAGCCGGGCCAGCGCACGCTGGTGTTGGGGTACTCGCCCACGCCCACCAGGTTGATGTTGCCCTGTCCATCGATCTGACCACCGCCGAGAAAGAAGGCGTCGATGCGGCCCTGCCCCGCGCAGTCGAACAGCTCGGCCGAGCCATTGGTGAACAGATTGTGTTTCACCGAACCCAGGATCGACAGCCGAACCGGCGGCGCGTTGAGCGCCTCTTTCTGCGCGCGCAGCAGCATGGCCGCCGCTGCGGGGATGGGAGACGAGGCCCCCACCGCCACATGGCGCGCGCCGTCCAGCAGCGATGCGATCGTGACGATCAACCGCTCTCTCAAAGTCACGTTGCTGCTCATGCGTACACCTCCGCGATCCAACTCTGGAAGCCCTCTTCCGTGCGGGCCATTTTTGCGTAGCGTTGAAGCGCTGCCGTGTCTGGCGCGTACTCGCCCCAGAGGCCATAGGGCCACGCGCCCTTTTCGGCCTTGGCCACGCCGTCGACATACAGCGACGGCAGCACGCCAGCGGCGGTGATTTCGTCGTCGAGCAGGCGGTGGTCGACGATGCGCTCCACCGTCACAAAGGTTCTGCGGCTGGCATAGGCCATCGCGGCGAGTTCGCGGCGGCGGCCGATCCAGACATTGCCCTCACGATCGGCCATGGGCGCGTGGAACACCGACACATCCGGGTGCAAGGCCGGAATGGCCACGACCGGATCCGGCTCCATCGAAAAGAGGTTTTGCATCACGCGCCAGTCGGAGCGTTGCAGCAGCACGTCGGTGCCGATCAATCCACGCATCGTGGTGAACGGCGAGCCCTTCTGCGCGGCCATCAAGCCGGCGTGAATGGCGGGACAGGTGCTGTCCTTCATCTGGATCGAACGCTGCGCGATCGCGCGCATGAAGCATGGCGCACCGCCCGCCTCGCCCAGGCTGACCGCGCTGGTCTCGAGGCTGCGCACCAGCCCCGCGCCAATCAGAATGTCGAACGACAAGCCTGCCGTCGGCACGCCCACCAGATCGAGATTGCGAGGCGCTTTGCGCAGCAGCGAACGCATGATGGCCATGGGCACACCCGCGTAGTCCACCGGCATCGCGAGCCGGCAGCCATCGTTGATTTCAGCGGCGATGTCTTCGACGCTGATGGAAGCCATTGTCTGTGGCATCTTGTCTCCTGTTTTTGGACCCATTCTCCTGCCGCGCCACAGCCGAGAGTGCCAACGCCTTCGCTGTGCAGTCTTTCTTATGGGACGCAGTTTGGAGCCAGATTCATCATAACCATCGGTATTCCCTAAATAAATCTGATATTTCCATCACTCAGAATCGGAATGTCCGAGGAGTCGCCCGGAAAACACCGCGGAATCAGGTCGTCAGGTGCAAAGTCCAGCGGCCGGCGTCCTGCCAATCCAGACCGGATTCATTGCGCAGGT
>CALMCS010000093.1 GCA_937862875.1 uncultured Comamonadaceae bacterium | reverse complement strand
CCGCTGGAGCAAGTCGAAACGCTGCTGGCCACGGGCGAAGCGGACATGGCCATCGGATCCATCCGCTCGGCGCCCGACGGCTTGTATGTGCAGCGGCTGTTCTCCCACACCTTTGTGACCGTGGCCAGCGTGCGCAACAAAAGCATTGGCGAGCAGCTGACGCTGGCGCAGTTCGAGGCCATGCCCCACATCGTGGTCTCACTGACCGGACGCACCACCGAGAGCTACGACAAGGCGCTGGAGCTGGAAGGCGTCAACCGCACGGTCGCCGTGGTCACGCCGCATTTTCTGATGGTGCCGCACCTGATCGATCAACACCCGGAGTTGATCGCCACCGTGCCGCGCAAACTGGCCGAAGTATTTGCCGGCTGGAACATCTTGCGCATGTTTGAGCCGCCCGTACCGATTCGTGAATTTCAGCTCAACCAGCACTGGCACCCGCGCTTTCACCACGACCCCGCCGTGATGTGGCTGCGCGACGTGATCAAGCGCACCTTTGAAAACTATCCAGAGCTGGTGACCAGTGATGCGAGATGAAGCCAGGCCGGACTCGTCTAACCCTGGCGTGAACAGCCCTTTACCTGGAGCACGGAGTCAGCAACTCTCCACTGCTCAGAAAGCGCTCAATATTGCCCAGTAACAACTCACCCATCGCCCTACGCGCCTGAGCCGTAGCACTGCCTATGTGCGGCAAAAGCACGACGTTGTCCAGTGCGAAAAATGCCTCGGGAACATGCGGTTCGTTCTCGAATACATCGAGGGCCGCGCCAGCAATCGTCTTGTTCGAGAGTGCTTGTAGCAGCGCAGACTCGTCTACAACAGATCCTCGGGCGACGTTGATGAGAAACCCTTGCGGGCCCAGAGCATCCAGCACTTGGCTATTGACCAGATGACGGGTGCTCGCACCGCCAGCGCAGGCGACGACCAGGAAGTCCGCCCACTGCGCAAGCGCTACGAGCGATGGCTCGTAGCCCAAGGCAACATCTTCTTTGGCAGAGCGGGCGTGGTAGCGGATATCCATGTTGAACCCGCTCAGCCGCTGCGCTATGGTTCGGGCAATGCGTCCCATGCCGAGTAAACCGAGGCGACCATGGCTCACCCGCCACCCCAGCGAACCCGGACCTTGGCGCGGCCAATCGCCGCGTCGAACATGCCTGTCGGACCGACTGATGCCGCGCGCTACGTCAATCACCATACCCACGGCAAGATCCGCAACGCAGTCGTTCAGAACATCCGGCGTGTTGCTGACCATGATGCCCCGTCTTTCGGCTGCAACGAGGTCAAGCGTATCCACTCCCACCCCCAAGCTGCAGATGGCGCGCAAACCGGGCAAGGAAGCCATTCGTGCTTCGTCGGCACCGAGTGTTGCCGTCGTTACGAGAACACTGATTTCTTGCGTTGCCAACCCCGCCTCAGAGACGCAGTCGTAGCGCTCTAACAGTGCCGAGCGCAACACGGGAGGAACATCAGGTCCAATCAACAGTTTAGTTGCTGCTTGCATCAAGCTATATCTCCTTGAAGTGCCTGCTGGGTACGTTCCAAAAGCTGGTGCAGCGACTTGTCCGCAACAAAGCCCAGAGATTCGGCCAGTGAGGTATCGAGCTGCGGCCACCTTGCGAACTGGGCAAGCAACGCCGGATCCGGGCAGTAACGAATGCGCTCTACGATTTCGTTTCCGTAGAGCGCGGAAATGGCATCAACAACTTGTGCCGCCGAAGCGCGCAACGCCGGCAGCGTCCAGGCACGGGTGCGCGGAAGCTGCGCCGCATCTATGCGCGCCGCATGCAGCAGCGCATCAATACAAGCAGTCAGGGAAAGCAGCCAGATCGTGCCCTCTGCATCAATAGGGCAGTCGTACGGGCGCCCTGCGCACAGTTCACGAATCAGATCGCTGGCAAAAGACGAGCTGGCGCCGCTCGGACCTGCTGGGCGCGCGACGACGCTGGGCAAGCGCACCGAGCGTCCATCAATCCAGCCGCGCCGGCTGTAGTCAGCAAGCAGCGTCTCCATCATGAGTTTGTGGGCGCCGTAGGTGAGAGTCGGCGTGGGCAATGTCTGGTCATCAATGCGTGCAGGCAACGGTAGTCCAAAGACTCCGATGGAGCTGGTCTGCACCAGGCGCGGCGCATTGCCGAGACGGCGCAAATCCTCGAAGAGCGCCATGGTAGCCACCACGTTCACGTCGAAGCTGGCTTCAAACTGCTGCTCGGCCTGTCCACTCGTGATTCCAGCCAGGTGAAATACCAAATCAGGCGCCTCCGTAAGGGCCAGTGCCCGTGTTTCAGCGTCCCTCAATGAGCCATTGATCTTGCGCAACAAGGGGTACTCTGGAAGAACAGCACCCTGCAGGTTGATATCCAAGGCGGTAATCTGCGCGATGTGCAGATGGCTGGCGTTTTGGACAAGACGCCGCACGAGTGCGGCGCCTATGTATCCGCCAGCACCCGTGACCAAAATTCTCTGCGGGGTATGCAAGGTCAAGATATTCCTCTCTGCTCAGCTCAGATTGGCGCGAAGCCTTTTTCCTTGACGATGCGCGACCATGCTTGGGTATAAGCCCTTTCTTGGGCTGAGAATTTTTGCTGATTAGAGTATTCGGCCCTCAACCCCAAACCTACTAGTTGCTTGCGCACCGACTCGATGGAAAGCACCTTCTGCAGAGCTGCATTGAACGTATCGAGTTTCGCCTGCGGCGTACCCTTTGGCGCAAAGAGGCCATAGTAAGGAACGTCCTCAAACCCTGTGAGTCCAAGCTCGTGAAAAGTAGGAACATCTGGAAGCAGTGGATCACGATCTGCACCTAGGACGCCGACGATTCGCAGACGCCCGGCACGATGGTTTTCAATGAAATCGGGTACCGCACCAATGCCTGCGGGTATCTGATTGCCAAGCAAGTCGGCCATCACAGGCGCAGCCCCTTTGTATGGCACCGATACAAGGCTCATTTTGTATTTTTCCGCCAATAGTTTGACCAGAAACTCAGGGGTCGACGCTGGCGCAGGAACTCCCACGGAACCGCGGCTGTTCATGTCACCAGTCACCCACTTAACATAGCCGGGGAAATTTGTCGCCGGCGTTTTATCGGCAATGGCAAAGCAATTCACAAAGGAAGCAAAGCCCGCGACCGCTACGAAATCCTTGTCAGGATCAAAACCAGGCGACTTGGTGACCAGGGGAAGAATGGAAATCGTGTGGTCATGGGACAGGAACATCGTGTTGCCATCCGGAGCCGAGGCCTTGAGTGCCTGCGCCGCAATCTGGCCGCCGGCACCGGGGCGGCTCTCGACGATTACCGGAACGCCCAACTCGTCCTTGAGTTTGTCGCCCAGTATGCGGGCCGCGACATCAGAGCTGCCACCTGCCGAAAATCCCACCAAAATGCGCAGTGGCTTGCTGGAATCGGCAAGAACCATCGGGGACGCAAGTGCGGCAGTTGCGCCGGCGGCCAGAGTACTGGTGAACGTTCTGCGGGTGATCATCAAGAGGTTCCTTTGGCGCTGGGAGTGAGAAGAGACGAATCAAAAACGGAGAAATCAACAGACTTGAG
>CALMCS010000092.1 GCA_937862875.1 uncultured Comamonadaceae bacterium | reverse complement strand
TGCGCGTCGCGCGCATCCAGGGCGGGATCTTCCAGCAGGCGCAGTCCCCAGCGCGCGGCAGCCTCTGGCCGGCGGCGCCGGCGCAGCCAGTCGCGGCGGTAGTCGGGGTGGCGGCGCAGGTATTCCCACGCCAGCGCGGGGCCGTCGAGATGCAGCGTGTAGAGATACGCGGCGATCGGATACCAGTGTTCGGCGCTCGGGTCAGCCATGACGCAGCCTCCTGTCATTCAGCAGGAACGTCGCCACGGATTCCGCCGTGCGGGAGCTATCGAGTCGCCATCAAGTCGTCATCGACATCGGGATAAGCTGTAACTGCTGGTGTCAAGACTGATTCGCTCCAGGGCATTGCGGAAATCGTCTGAATGCGACGGCTGCGCCGCCACGAAAATGGCGCGCAGCATGGAGCACCGTGCAGCAGCCCGCACCAAAGATCATGACTGTTTGCAACAGAACGCACCGCTTCGGTGCAAGAGTGCGGATTCAGACCGCGCAGGTCTTGGGTAAGACTGAAATAGTCAGAATGCGCCGTCGTTGGCTGGGACTGCTCAGTCGGTGATCGAGCCGTTTTCCTCGGCCAGCCGCAGGTACTCCGACAGCAGCCGCACGGGCTGGAAATAGCGATCGCGCATCACAGGTTGCTTGCGCGGCCCGACGATGGACGCCAGATCGGACAGCTTCACATGGCCCAGGCCGGGCATGCCTATTCCTAGGTCGATCAGCCCCCATGCCGTATCGCCATCGGCCGGGTCGAGCGCGGCCAGCAACCAGGTGGCGTGCGCGTCAGGGGTGAACAGTCGCACCGCCGGCATCGGGTCGATGCCCCGATCAGCGGCGCGTGCCGCGCCGACGGCGAGCAGTTGCGCCCGCTGTTCAGCGGTGACGAGCGGCTGGGTCATGGCCCGAATCCCCACGCATCCGAGGATGCACGGATACGATTTTCCACCGAAGCGCGGAACCGCCGAAGCGGATGCGTGCTTTGGCGGGAAAGCACGAAGGCGCAAGCCATCGAATCCGTACATGCACGGAAACGCAGAAGCGGAGTAAGCGTCTGGCGATGCCATCTTGAAGAGTGGCATCTGTCGTAGCAGGCTCATGGCGACTAGACCTTCCCATGAGCATGACAACTTCTCCCACCCCAACCGGACCAAGGCGCCCGTTCCAGCGCTACAGCGGGCAGTTCAGAGCCCAGGTGATCGAGGCGTACCGCCAATCCCGCGACACCATCTCCGCTGTGGCGCGCGCCCATGGCATCAAGCCTGATCTTCTGCAGCGCTGGATCAGCGACGCTGGCGTGCGAGATGAGCATGGCACGGATGGCGCTGCACAGAGTGCCTGCATGACAAGCGCCGAGATGCACGGCGCCACAACCTTCCTGCCCATCGCCATCGAGGCGGGCCCGAGCCGCTCGGCGACAAGCATCTGCATCGAGCTGAACATCGCAGGCACGCCCGTCACCGTGCATTGGCCCGTCGACGCGGCGTCCTCCTGCGCGGCCTGGCTGCGCGAGGTGCTGCGGTGATCCGCATCGACGCCGTGTGGCTGGCGGTGCAGCCCATCGATATCCGCGCGGGCGTGGACAGCCTGCTCGCACGCGTGGTGCAGGTCTTCGGTGCGGCCCATGCGCATCACGGCTATCTCTTTGCCAATGTCCGGGCCAACCGCATCAAGCTGGTAGTGCATGACGGCTTCGGCGTCTGGTGCGCCACACGGCGCTTGCACCAGGGCGGCTTCGTGTGGCCGCGCCACGGTGCGGCGGGCACTTCGTCCATCACGCTCACACGCGAGCAGTTCGACGCCCTGGTGCTGGGCTTGCCCTGGCAGCGCCTGGAGCAAATCAAGACGATCACCCGGATGTGAGCGCCGCTGCAGGCACTGCAGTGGCCAGGCACCGGGCAATCGGAGGATGCCCCGATGGTTTGGCGCCAGGGTGCTGCGCACAATGGGTGCATGCCCGATCTGCACGCACTCACCGCTCAGGACCTGCGTGCCCTGGACCCTGAGGCGATGGCCCGGCTGGCCGAACAGATGCTCGCACACATGGCCGAGCAGGCGAGGCAGCTTGGCGAGCGCGATCAGCAGATCGCCCAGCAGGCGCAGGCGCTCAAGTTCAAGGACGCCAGGATCGAGCGCATCACGTTCGAGCTGGCGCGCCTGAAGGCGTGGAAGTTCGCCGCCAGGACCGAGCGCATGAACGCCGAGCAGCGCCAGATGTTCGAGGAGACGCTGGCCGAGGACCAGGCCAGCCTGGAGGCTCAGCTGCAGGCCTTGCAGGGCGAGACAGGCCAGACACCGGAAGCGCAGGCTAGCGAACGGGCGGCGAAGACGCCCCGCCGCCAGATGCTGCCAGCCCACCTGCGGCGCGTGGAGCACCGCCATGAACCCGAGGACACCACCTGCCCGTCGCCCGGTTGCGGCCGGCCCATGGTGCGCATCGGCGAAGACGTCTCGGAGCGGCTGGACATCGTGCCGGCGGAATTCTTCGTGCATCGCCACGTGCGCGGCAAGTGGGCCTGCCGGTGCTGCCAAGTCCTGCTGCAGGAGCCCGTGGCTGCGCAGGTCATCGACAAGGGCATGCCTGCCCCCGGCCTGCTGGCGCACACGGTGGTGGGCCGCTTCGTCGATCACCTGCCGTACTACCGCCAGGAACAGATCAACGCCCGCTCGGGCGTGCACACCCCGCGCGCGACGTTGGCGTCATGGGCAGGGCAGGCCGGCGCCGCGCTTCAACCCCTGTTCGACGCCCACCGGGCCTTCGTGCTCGGCGCGCAGGTGCTGCATGCCGACGAAACGCCCGTGGCGATGCTCGATCCGGGCGCAGGTAAGACCAAGCGGGCGTACATCTGGGCCTATGCCCGTGGGGCCTTCGATGCGATGGCGGGCGTGGTCTACGACTTCTGCCTGAGCCGCGCGGCACGCCATCCCGTGGACTTCCTCAAGGGGTGGTCGGGCACGCTGGTGTGCGACGGCTACGGGGTATACGACAGCGTGATCCGGCTGGAAGACAGGGTCGCCGCCGGATGTGCCGCGCACGCCAGGCGCAAGTTCGACGAACTGGTCAGGCATGGCCAAAGCCCGGTGGCGATGCAAGCCGTGCAGCGCTTCGCGCAGTTCTACAGGATCGAGCGCGAAGCCCGGACATTAAACGCCGATGACCGTCGGGCTGTGCGGCAAGCACGGGCTCGGCCCCTGTGGGAGGAGATGCATGTGTGGCTGATGCTGGAGCGCCAGCGCGTGCCCGATGGCAGTGCGATCGCCGCGGCCATTGATTACAGCCTCAACCGCTGGACGGCTCTCACGCGCCACCTGGACGATGGCCATGTGAGCATCGACAACAACCATTGCGAGAACCAGATCCGTCCCTGGGCCCTGGGGCGGCGCAACTGGCTGTTTGCGGGCAGTGAGTTGGCCGGCCAGCGTGCGGCCGTGATCATGAGCCTGCTGCAGTCGGCCAGGATGCATGGGCACGATCCCTGGGCCTATCTCAAGGACGTGCTCATCCGGCTGCCCACGCATGCCAACAGCCGCATCGATGAGCTTTTGCCGCACTGCTGGCTGGCACCCTCTTCATAGCTGCAGCACTCAACGGCGCCTGCGTCAAGATGGCATCGCCAGACGCTTAC
>CALMCS010000091.1 GCA_937862875.1 uncultured Comamonadaceae bacterium | reverse complement strand
ACGAGTGGAGGTCAACACAGGCGCTTTTGGCGACTGCGGTGCCTTCGGGCCTTTGGCGGGAGCCTGCGTCGGCCTCCAAAGCCGGCGCGCCGCACGGGCTGCGGCCAGGCCGATTGCCAGCGCGCACAACTCCACGCCCGCACTCTCCCAATCTCCGTGGGCGATTTGGCCGGGCAAATGCTCACCCGTCGTGACAAAGTTGAGCAGTGGCAGCAGGACGCACAGCGCCGCAAACATCGCCAACTGCTCGCGCCATGCAGAGGTGGGCGAGCGCAGCAAGGCATGCACCAAGGCCAGCAACCACAGCGCAAAGAACACGCCCAATTCCCAATCGCCGCGATGCGGAATCCCCACTGGCACCAATCGGTTGGCCCAGAAAAAGCCAATGCAGGCGATGCCCAATCCCGCGATCGCCGCCACATTGAGCGCTTCGATCAAACGGTAGACGCGCGCAGTGGCGCTGCCGAACTCACCCTGGTGCTTGGCGCGGCGCTTCACCATGAACAGAATCGCCCCGGTGGCCATCATTGCGCTGCCAGCCAGGCCACACACGAAGTACAGCCACTTGAGCGCCCAACCACCAAACGTGAGGGTGTGCAATCCGCTGATCACCGATTGCGCCAGGGAGGCGTTACCGCCATCCACATCGCCCGGCAAGCGAACCGCGAGCACCTCGCCCGTCTGCGCAGAGAACATGGCCATGCCGGAGGTGGCGCTCAACCGGTCACGTGTACTGTCTTCGCTGTTCCAACCGTAAACGCCAATGCGCGCGGCCGCATCGCCCGGGTGGTCGATCACCACGGCGCGCACCGGCTGCTTCATCAACTCCTGGCCGCGCAATGCAAAAGACTCCAGATCCGGCACCTCCATGGCCTGGCCCGAGCGCTCGGGTTTGCCTGGCTCATTGAGCGCCTTCAGATAGCTTTGAGTCCCCGCACTGCCCGAGCCAAAGTAGGCAGAGATACCGGCAGGCATGAACGTAAGCCCTGAAATCGCAATGCCCGTATACGCAATCATCAACTGGAATGGCAGCGTGAGCACCGCCACAGCGTTGTGTGCGTCCAGCCAACTCCGTTGCCCCTTGCGAGGCCGGAAGGTGAAAAAGTCCTTGAAGATGCGCTTGTGCGTGATTACCCCACTCACCAGCGCCACCAGCATCGCCAAACCTGCAATGCCCACGATCCAGAGGCCCACCGTTCCGGCATGCAGCTGGTAGTGAAAATCAACAAAGTGGTGCCCACCCGAGGTTTGGCGCACCACACCGGTTTGTGCCCCCGTCAGCGGATTTCCGGTTTGGGGATCGAGCGCAGCCGAGGCGTATTCCATATTCTGGTCGAACCAGTAGGCACGCAGGTCGCCTGCGCCCTCTGCATTCGCAGGCCAAAGCTCCCACATGCCGGCACCGGGATGGTTCGTCTCCATGTAGTTCTTGGCCCAACGCAGGCGCTCCCCGACACTGGCAAGGGCGACAGGAGACGCCGACAGGGATGCCCGTGCCGCGGCCTCTTCTTCGGCGTGATGCTCGGGCGTCATCCAGTGGGTGATCGGCTCTTCGAACACCGCCAGCGTGCCGGTCAGAAACACCGCAAACAGCAACCAGGAAAACCACAATCCGCACCAGGTGTGCAGCCAGGCCTGGGCCTGGCGAAAACTACCTTCGCCGGCCGTATTGGGGACCACTGTCTTCGCCATGATTCAGTTCACTCCCAGTTTGAACAGCGCCCCCGCGGCGCCCATAGCCGCGGCGAGACTCAGCAATCCGAGCCAAACCCGGCTCAGGGAGACGGGCGAAAACGCCCAGATCACCGCCAGCGTGTAGACCACAAAGCTGGTTTGCACACCCGCCATCACGGCCTGTGCCGTCGACGGCCACAGCGCGCCACACATCACGATCCATGCGCTTGACAGCAGGTAGCCGCCGACCACGGCAGCGAGAACCCGGGACACAAGGCGCAGACCCGGTCGATTGATAAAAACTTGGCTCATGACTCAAACAATGAAGGGAAGACACTCTGGCTGGGCAGCCAGAAAGCTGGTGCGCATCCTCTCGAGACGGGGTGGACAGTCTGGACAGGAGGCTTTTTGCACTCAGCACTCCTACCTATGACAATCGAAAACGAAAAAAGGACCACCCCGTCGCGTTGTCTAGCGAAACTTTCCTTGCAAACTCACCAGAACCGTGCGTTTCTCGCCGTAGAAATTGCCATAACCGGCGTAACCCACGGTGCTGTAGTAAGTCTTGTCGAGCAGATTGCCGACGTTCACCGCCACGCTCCAGTCCTTGTTGATCGCATAGCCCACGCGTGCCGACCAGACCGCGTACCCGGATGAAGTGAAGTTGTACGGCGTCCATTTGCCGTCGTAACTACCCGATGCCGGGTTGTACGCGCTGATACCCGATGCGCGGTAGTTCTTGCTTTGCGCCACCACCCCGGCACCGACGCTCCAGCCTGCAAGCGCGCCGCTGAGTCGGTAGTCGCCCCAGGCCTTGAAGAGATGGCGCGGCGTGACCGTGCTGAACTGGGCGTCGTCCTTGCGCTTGTTGGAATTGCTGTTGTAGGTGTAGCCGAGTGCCAATTGGAAGTTGGGTGTCACGCGGCCCGTCAACTCCAGATCGATACCCTGGCTCAGCAGGTGACCGTCGCGAAAGTAGCAGCAGCCGCCGCGCCAATCGGTCTGCGGGTAGGCCGGATCGACAATGCCCTCGCCCTTCTTTTCCGTTCGAAACAGAGCG
>CALMCS010000090.1 GCA_937862875.1 uncultured Comamonadaceae bacterium | reverse complement strand
CGCTGCATGCGGGTGCCGGTCTGCACTACACCTTCTTCACCGATGGCTCGCCCAACGCCACCTACACCGCAGGCTTTGGCGGCACCAGCAGCCGCGCCAAGTTCTCGCCCAACCTGGGGCCCATCGTGAAGGTGGGCGCGACATGGAACATGGACCAGAACTGGTTTCTCGACCTTTCCTACAGCCGCTACTGGATCAAGACCACCGCGACCATCGACACGGACACGCCGGGCGTAGGCAACGTGCAGCGCAAGATCAAGGTGCGTGCCGATCCCGATGTGCTCTCCCTCACCGTGGGCTACCGCTTCTGAGCGCCGCCGAAACCTTCAAAACTTTCGAAACCAACTTTCAGGAGCTTGACTGTCATGAGCAACACCACCCCCAAGAAGCCCGTCATCGTTTATGGCGCAAGCGGCTACACCGGCCGTCTGGTCTGCGAGTATCTGCGTGAGTACGGCATTCCCTTCATCGCAGCCGGGCGCAGCAAGGAAAAGCTCGACGCGGCGATGCAGTCCCATGTCCCCGGGATCGAAACCGCCGACTTCGAAGTGGTCGAAGTCGCCCACACCGTGGAGGCGCTGACCGAGCTGTTCCGCGGCGCATCGGTAGTACTCAACACCGTCGGCCCGTTCGCCAAATATGGACCCGAGGTGGTGCAAGCCTGTTTGAATACGGGCTGCCACTACACGGATACCACGGGCGAGCAGGACTGGTTGATCACGCTCGATCAGGACTTTGGCGCAAAGTTCGCCAAGGCCGGATTGCTGCTCTCCCCCGGCTTGGCGCAGATGTACACCACCGGAGAAATCGCGGCGCAGCTGTGCCTCGACACACCGGGTCTGGATACGCTCGATATCGCGGTGTTCTGGGGCGGCAGCCCAACGATTGCGTCGACCCAGACGATTCTCGTGAACGCCGCCACCAGCAAGGCCTTCTATCTGGAGCAGAACCAATACAAGGAATGGCAGCCCGACGCTGGCCTGTACCAACTCGCCATCCCCGGTCAGCACGAAATGGCGCTGGCGCTGCCCTGGGGCGGCACCTCGCACCCGGTCTGGTTCAAGCGCGATCCGCGCGTGGCGAATGTGAAGGTGCTGGGCGGTGTGTTCAACAAGCCGCTGATGCTCGGCGTGCCGCAGATCGTCGCCGCCGCGCTCGAGGCCACCAAGGACATGAACAGCGACGACCGTTACGCGGCATTGGCGCAGACCGCTGCGGGCGTGATGAACACCATGCCGCCGCGTGAAAATCCACGCATCAACAAGTCGGTGGATTCGGTGCATGCGTCGGGCCCGCTGGGGCGCGCGCACTGCGTCATCTACGGCAACTGCAACTACAAGCAGACCGGCTTGATGCAGGCGTTTGCGGCCTCGTGGTTGCTGCAGCAGCCACCCAAACGCGTCGGCTTCGCGTCGGGCTGCCAGGCCTTTGGTCATCAGGAATTGCTGGGCGCGCTGCGTGCCTTCGGCCTGGTTCAGGCGCCGATTCTCACGGTGCAGAACTGATCCCATACAAGTCGGGCCGCGCGCCACGCCGGCCCGCTCTCACCACCCAAGGAGCGTTCACTCATGCGACTGATTGACTATCTCGACAAAGGGGCGCAGTTGGGCGCCGAGCAGCCCTGCCTCACCATGGGTGACGCCACCCTGAGCTATGCAGAGGTACAGCGCATCAGCTACCGCGTGGGACGTGCCCTGCACGCTTCGGGAATCGCGCCGGGCCACAAGGTGGCGGTGCTTTCGAGCAACGACGCCACCGCGTTTGCCTGCGTCTTCGGCATCTCGCGCGCGGCCGCCGTTTGGTGTCCGATCAACCCGCGCAACGAGGTCTCGGAGAACCGCCAGGTGCTCGACGCCTTCGACTGCGAGTGCCTGATCTTTCACAGCAACTACGCGCCCATGGTCGAGCAGATGCGCGCGCAGTTGCCCCAAATGAAACTCTGGATCTGCCTTGATCGAGAGCAGACCTTTGCACCATCGCTCGAGCAATGGCTGGCCGGCGTCAGCGACGAGCCACTGAGCGTGGAGCCGATCGATGATCTGGCGATGATCGCCGGCACCGGCGGCACGACCGGTCAACCCAAGGGCGTGATGCTGTCGAACGGCAATCTGGAGACCATGACCGCGCTGACGCTCATGGGCTACCCGTTTGAAGGGCGGCCGGTGTATCTGGCGCTCGCGCCGCTCACGCACGCAGCCGGCGTGCTGTGCTTTCCGATCATGGCGCTGGGCGGACGCATCATCGTCATGCCCAAGCCCGACATGAACGATTTTCTGACGCTGCTCGAACGCCACCGCGTCACCCACACCTTCCTGCCGCCCACGCTGATCTACATGCTGTTGGCGCATGAACGGCTCGCCACCACGCGGCTCGATTCACTGCAGTGCTTCTGGTATGGAGCGGCACCGATTTCCGCGGCACGGCTCGAAGAGGCACTGCAGCGCATCGGCCCGGTGATGGCGCAATTGTTTGGTCAAACCGAAGCGCCGATGATGATCTCGATGATGGCACCCAAAGACCATTTCCGCGCGGACGGCAGCATCGCCACCGAGCGGCTGTCGTCGGCAGGAAAACCCGGCCCCCTGGTGCAGGTCGCCACCATGAATGCCGAAGGCGATCTGCTGCCCGCAGGTGAAACGGGC
>CALMCS010000089.1 GCA_937862875.1 uncultured Comamonadaceae bacterium | reverse complement strand
GGCAAGACCGCGCAGCAGTTGTATCCCGCATTGGCTTGAAGTTGTTCCGATAAAAAACGTGGCGGCCAGCGGTCGATCAGCTCGATGATCGCACTGCCACCAGAAAAGAGAAGAGTCATGGAGACAAGCATTGAGGTGAAGAAGCCGGGGGCCGCATACCCCTGGATCATTCTTGCGCTGTTGTCGATGGGGTTGCTGATCTCCTTCGTGGATCGCACCAGCCTGTCGTCTGCGCTGGCGGACAAGAATTTCGTGCGCGATTTTGCATTGACGAGCGTGGACCGGGGCTGGCTCAACTCGGCCTTCTTCTGGACCTATGGCCTGATGCAGCTGCCCATGGGCTGGCTGGTCGACCGCTACGGCGTGAAGTGGCCCTATACCGTGTGTTTCACCGTCTGGTGCATTGCAACGGCGGCGACGGGCCTAGTGACCGCATTGACCGCTCTGCTGCTGATGCGTCTGCTGATCGGCGCAGCGGAAGCGGTGGTGATTCCGGCGAGCTACCGCTGGATTGGCAACAACTTTGGCGAGAACAACAAAGGATTCGCGGTCGGCCTGTTCGCCATGGGCGGCAAGTTCGGTCCGGCCATCGGTGCTCTGATTGCCGCGTGGTTGATCGTCAACTACTCGTGGAAATTCATGTTCGTGGCGACTGGCATCGTCGGCCTGATCTGGTTGATGCCCTGGCTCTTCATGGTGCGCAACGACTTCCCGAGCAAGGAACAACTGGCGAGCGCCAAGCGCAGTGCGTCTTCGGTCACGCTGCGCAACATTCTGTCGAGCCCGGTGGTCTGGGGCGGCATGATCAACAACTTCTGCTACGGCTACTTCACGTTCTACTGCATGACCTGGATGCCGGCCTACCTGGTCGAGCAGCGCGGCCTGTCGCTGCAGAAGTCGGGACTGTTCACCTTCTTCAGCTTTGCCGGGATTGCCCTGATGGCCACGTTCGGCGGCTGGGCGGCGGATCGGATCATCGCTCGCGGTCACAACGCGGTGAAGGTACGCAAGGCCTTTGTGGTGGCCGGTTTCATCGGCGGCAGCACGGTGTTGCTGGGTGCTTTGACCGATTCCCTGCAAGCGGCCTTGTTCTGGAACGTGCTCTCGCTCTCCATTCTGGGCCTGGCGACCGCGAACAATCTGGCCCTGTGCAAGCTCACGCTGATCCCCAAGCAGGCGATTGGGCTGACCACGGGCGTGCAGCAGTTGGCCACGAGTCTGGCGGGCGGCATCTCGGCAAGTCTGTCCGGTTGGTTGCTGCACGTGAGCGGCAACTACGACCTGCCGATGATGGTGATCTTCGTGTTCCTTCTGATCGGTGCCACCAGCACGCTGGTGTTGCTGCAACCCAAGTGGGCACCGAAGGTGAGCGACGACGCCGCAGCATCTGCTGCTGCTGCGCAGCCCGAGCCATCGCCGACTTCCACCATTCACACGGAGGGCCAGGGCATTGCCAAATCCACGGCCCATTGATCCTGTGAACGGCGCTTGAGCGCCCCCACTTTCCGCTGAATCACTCCGCAAACACGACAGACGAGGGCTGTCGCGGGGGAAGCTTTTTTCTCAAATTTCAAACGTTCAAAAGCGTATGGCAAAAATCGTATTCGGAATGGCAGTACCGCACAGCGGCATGCTCGGTCAGGCACCGGAGGACTGGCTGATCAATGGCGAGCGCGATCGCAACAATCCAGAGCTCTGGTTTCGCAATCGCACCTGGACCTATCCCGAGCTGGAGGCGCACCGCGGCGCAGCGTTCGAGAAGTTCCTGACCATCGAAGAGCGCACCGCACGCGCCAAGCGCTGCCGTGCCGCGCTTGATGAAATGGCATTGGCGTATCAACGCGCCAATGTCGACGTGGCCATCATTCTGGGCAAGGACCAGAAAGAGATCTTCACCGATCACTCGCCTTCGATCGCGATCTACAGCGGTGCCGAAGTGCACAACGGTCCGCCGCAGCGTTCGGTGTATGCGCCCGATCACCATGTCACGCACCAGTGCCATCCGGAACTGGCGACCTATCTCATCAAGACCTTCGAGCGCGAAGGTTTCGATCTGACCGATCTGTTTGCCTGGCCCGACAACGTCTGGATGAAGCCGCTGCCCGACTACCCCGTGGCACCGCACGCCTACAGCTTTGTCTACCACCAGATCATGGGCGACAACCCGCCGCCGCATGTGCCGGTGATCATGAATTGCTTCTACCCACCGACGCAGCCATCGATGTCGCGTTGCATCGAGTTCGGTCGCGTGCTGCGCGAGGCGATCAAGGCCTGGCCCGCCGATGTGCGGGTGGGAATCATCGCGTCCGGCGGTCTCTCGCACTTCGTGAATGACGAGGAGTTTGACCACCAGATCATGAAGATGCTGGCCGCCTATGACTACGAAGGACTGGCCGCCGTGGACGACCGCTCCTATCAATCGGGTACCTCGGAAATCAAGCTGTATGTGAGCGTGATGAAGGCGCTGCAAGAAACCCGCGCACAAATGACCGTAGTGGATTACGTGCCGTGCTGGCGCACCGCTGCGGGAACCGGTGAAGGCATGGGCTTCATGTACTGGAACGCAGAGCAATGAGCGCCCGTGTGAGT